>JAQYVF010000080.1 GCA_030145625.1 Desulfocapsa sp.
CGTTTGCTTCACCTGCAAACGTGGCTGGCGCAGCTTGTGCGCCAGACGTGATTGTCGGGCGCAAGCGTTTGTTAGCTGATGTGCATTGCAGCTACTTCACCAACTCGACGTCGTTCAAGATGAATGACTTGTCGAGGATCGCGTCTGTAGGGCCATAGAAACGGAAGAGTACATACGGAGTCTTACCCCCGGTCGAGATCCAGTTGTCCTCGTATCCCTTAGGAGCCTTGGGGCCAAAGTACAGGTCGACGCTGCCGTCAGCGTTCAACTTCATCTTGTCCCGATCGAAGGAAGAGAGCCCTGGTTTCGCTTCCGGTGTATAGATAAAGGCCCACGTTGCCATGTCATAGACCGTCAGCGACCAGAACTTGTCCACCGGCACTTCCTTTGGCACCGTCAGCTTATACGTCTTTCCGGCCTGAAATACGTTGCCATCCTTGTCCAGCGGCGTATCGATATACATGGTGGCGGGACGTTCGGCGACTTTGGCCGGAAAATAGATCACGTTGAACCAGTTGCGGATCGCCCGGTTGTCG
The DNA here is from genome assembly GCA_030145625.1 of Desulfocapsa sp. Classification (GTDB taxonomy): domain Bacteria; phylum Desulfobacterota; class Desulfobulbia; order Desulfobulbales; family Desulfocapsaceae; genus Desulfocapsa. The sequence continues at coordinate 537 of JAQYVF010000080.1, forward strand.
TAATCAAGCATTCCCTCCGTGTCCCAACTAAATCCACCGTCGGGGTCGGTGTAGAAGACGTCCCGCCATGTGCGCTTTGCCCCCCATACCATCTCGCTCGGCACTCCGGCGATGTAGCCCTCAGTCATGTAGTAGTATGCATCGATTGCCGCACGGCGGAATATTTCCTTCGTTTTCGCGTCTGGATTGTAAGGTTTACCTTTTTCGATGCCAATCGTCTTGAGCATCCCCATCATGACTTTGTCACGCTCGCGGATCGGCCCGGCATTGATGATCTCCTGGAGATCCTCAAACCAGCGCTCGTCGTAACGCGGAAGTGTCGACCACTGCGTGTTGAGCGGATCCACGAACCTCGTCGGCTTCGGGTTCGGAAGTTCCGACAAGTAATACATTTTGATATCCTTGGACAGCGCGTAAGCATCTTCCGGCGTACCCTTTGGCAACGGTATGGATCGGAAAGCAAAATCCACAATGTAGCTCGTACTATTAACTATAGCATAGCCAATGGGCACTTCACCCTTGTAGCCGGGAGGGAGCAATAGGATCTTTTTACCCTGGCCCTCGTCGAGTCCGATAGGGCCGATTTCGGCAATGGTAATGAACCAGTTATCGGCGATCTGTCCGAACAAGATGGCCTTATCCGTCGCCTTTGGCACCTCAAGCACCACCGGTCCCTTACGCAGGTCGGTGGTCGAAGTCACGTATGGCGACGTGTTGTTGGGCGTCAAGGTCTCTAAAAGTGGCTTTGCGCCAGCCGACCAAGCACAGACAACGTTGTCCCCCGCACCAATGTCAAGCGAAGCCCGTCGCATACCATACTTGATCATGGCTGGCATCGACCAGACTACCGCCTCGAACGCGCGTTGGTAGGCGACTTGCTCGGCGAAGTTATTAACGGATGGCTTCGAATCCTTCGGTGGTTGCCCACCGCGCGGCTCCGTCGGTATCTCCGCCGCCGACGCAAAGACTGCAATGCTCACCGCCATAGCTAAGACAAAGATTGTGGTGACTGTCTGTTTTGTTTTCATTTCGTTTCCACTTCCTAATGGACTCTTGACTCTTGGTTTTCAGAATAGACGATGTGAGTTCCTCTGCAGCTAACTAAGAGCGTTTTTTCATTCGTCCCGCCCTGAATACAACTTGGTCATTCGCCACATCTCGGAACCAGGTTTAACCTCCTTTGTCGGAAGGAGGAGCGGGATGATTGATAAAATGTAGTTGGACTGAGCCGTGGGTTCCTGGGGGATCGGTTATTTATTTCTATGAGGTTTATTTATAACCTTTTGAAACTCCAAAGTAAATAAACAGCAAAGAGGCTTTTTGCTGCTCGGGGGGAAGAAAAATGATCGTGTTTGGCTGGAAGGATTGATTTGAATACATACTCACAAGGCATTTGCTCAGATTCGACACAGATTTTTTTTATTTTTGTCAATATTGTGCTGTGGTGCTGAAAAAACGGCACACCACTCCGAACCATCTGTGAAATGGAGCCAAAAGTATACTCCGTTTTGTCATTAACTGGTGTTCAATGCCGGTAATTCCCCACGGTACATCATTTTTCCCTGTCGGCAATGTGGGCAGAGGAGAATATCTTTTCCGGTCAATCTCAACACCTTCTCTTGAAGGGTTTCTTTTATCAATTGATTGTGTCGCATGTACTTGCCGATCAACCTGTGAATCAGGAGTACTGCTTTTTTCTTGCAGATATTGGCCAGGAATCCGTAATACCTGATCTTCATAAAGCGACTTGGCAGGAGTACCTGGCTCCAGGTATGCAGCACAGTGAGTATTCCAGGTTTACCTTCTAGTTTCCATTGAGGATCAGCAGCAAAGGCAAACAGGGTGTCCCGGGCAGTGGCAAATAAACAGGTGAGGAGTTCACGCTGATTTGCAAGGATGAGCGGATTTAAGTCATGGGGGAGAGTGAAGACCATATGGAAATAACCACAGGGCAGCAGTTCGTTGCGCCGCTTATCCAGCCATTGCTCCTTTGTCATGGTTTGACATTTCGGACAATGCCGGTTTCGGCAGGAGTTGTAACTGTTGTTGGTTGTTCCACACTGATTACATACTTCGCTATGCCCACCAAGACGGGCTGTTCTGCATGCCATGATAGCCGCCATGACCTTGCGCTGCTCATCATTCATGGCATGAGTCTTTTTGTACTCAGCGCCATACTTGCGAAAAACATCCGCAAATTCGTATTTTCGCTTCATGCTTCACCTCTTGTATAAAGCAGGTCAAGAGGGCTTTCATCTTGCTGAGATAATCCGGAGAAAGATGAATATATTTCCAGGTCGTTTTCATGGATGTATGCCCCATCCATCTCTTAATGATATAGATTTCTGTTCCGGCATCGAGCAGATGAGAGGCGAAGCAGTGACGCAGGGTATGTATCCCACGCCCCTTGGTAATTTGAGCCTTCGCCTTGGCCTGGTAATAGATACGCTGGGCTGTGCCAATGGACATGGGTCTGCTTTTGTCCCGACCAAAGAACAACCATTCTCCGGGATTACAAGCCCGCCAATAGTCACGCAGAAGTTCAAGGCAGTTCTTGGACAAAATGGTGTATCGGTCTTTACGCCCCTTGCCTTGTTCAACCCGGATCATCATTCGATCTGATTCAATGTGCCAGGGTTTCAGGCTCACTACCTCACTTACCCGCAGCCCGGAACTGTATACCGTTGCCAACAATGCCCTGTGTTTCAGGTTAGCAGGTGCCTGTAAAAGATTGCTTGTTTCCTCCTTGCTCAGGAGCATGGGAATCTTTTTGGATCGTGGTCTGGGTGGGATGGAAAACTCGCATTTTTTACGACCTAGAAATTCATGGTAATATTTTTTCAGCCCGCAGAAAAGAACGTTGCAGCTTGACCAGGACAGTTGTTTTTCCTGGATAACGTACAGCAGATAATCTTGGATTTGATCATTGTTCAGCTCTGCCAACCGCTGATTGTGAAAGGCTGAAAGTCCTGCCACTGCACGCAGGTATGCCTCACTGTTTTTAGGAGAAACTCGCTGAACTTGCAGGTAATTCGCAAAGCTGAACTGATGCTGACTTTTCATAAAATACCTCCATGAGTTATCGGACAACCGAAACAGTTGCCCTTCAGAAGATATTTTACTGATTAAAATCAGAAGAGTGAATGAAAACGGGAGGTGGGGATAGGGATGTCTTTTCCGCGGCAGCGGTTCAGTTCAACAAGTTATTATCCGGTTTCCTGATATCATTCCGGGCAAAGATGCTTTGACAAAGGTTTTCCATTCGTGAAACCCTTTTTCTAACTGGATATCATTCAATAACGAGTGATAACCGGAAACCGGATATCTTCATATAAATCGATTATCAAAACTTCGATATGCTAATCTTAAATTGCATTAGGTTAGGTAGCCATCACCAATCAGCTGACGTATGCTGTTTTTTTTATGTGAGCTAATTTTATATTATCAGTTCTTCATCTACCATAAGTTACCAGTTGACCAGCGCTTCTTTGTTTCTGTCTTATATCCAAGCAGTAGCCTGCCGCTGACCTTCTTTGATTGATTATTCCCTGCCGTTTCGATAAGATTCACTTACATATAATGTTCACGGACATCTTTTATGTGATACACCAATAAAAGAGGATTTTTATTATCATTCTCCATGATCTTCCTTGCCCACCTAACATATCCGAAAGACAATTGACATGGACAAAAGGACAACATTTACTGATGATGGCAAATTGACGGTGGATTCTGAAACATTCAGAAATATGTTCAAAGGGCACAGTGCCGTGATGTACATCGTCGATTTGTCGACATTTGCCATCATCGATGCGAATCAAGCTGCCCTGGACTTTTATGGCTATGATTTTGGTACAATGCTAACCAAACGTGTTCCGGATCTAAATATCACACCTGAGTTAGAAATTCGTGCAGAGATCAAACGGGCATTGGAGGAGGATCGATCCTATTACGTTTACAAACACCAACTAGCCAATGGCGAAATACGTAATGTAGAGGTTTACGCCAATCCAATTTTAATCAAAGGCAAAGAATACTCATTTTCAGTCGTTCATGACATCACTGCCCGGAAAAATATTGAGGAAGCCTTACAAGATTCCCAGGAGCGATTCAAAGCGTTGTCGGATGCTACCTTTGAGGCCATCTTTATATCCGAGAAAGGTATTTGTCTTGACCAGAATAGGACAGCTGAACAAATGTTTGGCTACTCACGTGATGAGGCAATAGGTAGACACGGGACGGATTGGATCGTACCCGAGGATCGGGAAAGGGTAAAATCCAATATTCTCTCTGGAAGTGAAAAGCCCTATGAGGTGACCGCACTTCGCAAGGATGGTTCCACATTCCCATCTGAAATCCAAGCCCGGGTGACTACTTTGAAGGGGGTAGATGTTCGTATAACTGCATTGCGGGATATAAGTGAAAGTAAACGAGCTGAGGAGGCTTTAAAGGAGAACGAAGAAAAATATCGAACATTGTTTGAAATGGAATCAGACTCGCTGGCTGTGATTGAAATCGAAACGGGTAAGATGCTTGAGGTCAATAAATCTTTCATTGAGCTCTATGGTTATAGTCGTGAAGAAGTCCTGAAGATGAAAAATACAGATTTTTCTGCCGAGCCCCAAAAGACAAGAAAAACCACCCAAACTCGAGGTACATATATACCGGTCAGGTATCATAGGAAGAAAGACGGAACTGTTTTCCCAACAGAAATTTCAGCCAGCATTTTTAATTATCAAGGCCGGGATGTTCACATTGCCGCAATCCGTGATATCACCGAACGCCAACGCCTGGAATCTCAAATCCAACGCTCTCAGAAAATGGAATCCCTGGGCCTTTTAGCTGGTGGTGTTGCCCATGACTTGAATAACATCTTATCCGGTATTGTCAGCTACCCGGAATTGATTCTCATGGATTTGCCGGATGACAGTAGTCTCCGGAAGCCCATCGAAACGATGCAGGCAGCAGGAAATCGTGCGGCAGCAATTGTCGAAGATTTGTTAACAATTGCAAGAGGGGTCGCAACGAGTAAAGAGATACTTAATATCAACGCACTGGTGAACGACTATCTGAAATCGCCAGAGTTTCATAAGCTTATCCAGTTCCATCCTGCCGTCACTGTACACACTGATCTTGATGCCAATTTGCTAAACATCATAGGCTCTCACTCCCATATTCGTAAGGTGATAATGAATTTGGTTTCAAATGCTTCGGAGGCCATTCAAAGCGGTGGGACAGTCACCCTATCGACGCAGAACATCTATGTAGATAAACCCTTAAAGGGCTATGAAGATGTCAACATTGATGAGTACGCCGTTTTAAAAGTTACCGATAATGGGATAGGGATTCCTTCCGATGAGATTGAAAGGATCTTCGAACCATTTTACACCAAGAAAATAATGGGCCGAAGTGGGACAGGATTGGGTTTGGCAGTGGTATGGAATGTGGTGCAGGATCATGAGGGCTACATCGATGTTAGAAGTGATAGTAGCGGCACCACGTTTCAGTTATTTTTTCCAATCTCCAGAGAGGACGTCAATGAGAACCCCTCATCGATACCGTTTGAATCCTATATGGGGCATGGGGAGACCATCCTGGTCATCGATGATGTAGCCAGCCAAAGGGAGATTGCGTGCAACTTTCTAGAAAAATTGGGTTATGTTGCCAAGGAAGTTTCCTGTGGTGAAGAGGCAGTAAAGTATGTGAAGAAGCGTACCGTTGACCTGTTGTTACTCGATATGATAATGGAGCCAGGCATAAGCGGTCTCGAAACATATGATCAAATATTAAGGATTAACCCAGGTCAGAAGGCTGTCATCGTCAGTGGATTTTCAGAAACAGACGCTGTCAAAGAGGCTCAACGATTGGGCGCGGGCCAATTTGTAAAGAAGCCTTATACATTTGAAAAGATAGGGCTGGCCATCCACCGAGAGTTAAGAAAATCAACTAGCAACTCCATGTAATGCACAGCTCTAAACTGTTAATGCAGCTATAGCCCGCAGGCCCTTGATTTTATGCATTTCTACAGGTACAGTAGTAGTCCTAACACCAACTAAATGGTACATGTTTTTTTACTTAGGGTCTTACCTGAATGGCCTGAAAGTTGTATCGAGATCGGATCGGATTATCACGGCTTCTCCTCACCTTAGTATGTTTTGATGAAATTTGATATTTCATTTGGAAATATCAAAAGCTCCAAACATCAACCAGAATTAGATTATTCCTGATCATCTCTAGATCTGACCTGAGCTGGACCAAATATGACATTCACAGTAGTAAGCTACTACTTGGGGAGAACAAAAAAATTTTAGCTTAGCACTGGCAATATAACAGCATTATGCGTGAACCAACACGCTACCGCGTGTGGCTAATACAGATAAGGAAAAGATAGAGAATGGTTTGTAGCTAAACTTATGTTTGTTTTTATTCTCTATCGCTACCGAGTAGTTAATGCTCTCCCGTGATTGCCGGTAGAAACATCGGCCAAAAAAACTTAGGAGTAATATAAATTTGCTGTATTGCCTCAACAATGGAGCCGGAACCAGTAAAAATGCCGGATGAATAGGAACCACGTGCCCGGATATAAACTAACTCCCCCTGTGGCAGATCGAGTTTTTCAAGTTTCCATCCTCCGGCGATACGTTCTGCCTTTCCAAGATCACTCCAGCTAATACAATCAGAAGAGAGCTCGAAGGCGACCTGATTGACCTCAGGGCCACCACCATTGCGAGTCCACTGGATCGACCTGCCATCCTCTCCCACCTTAAGCTCCTGCTGAACGCCCCTGTCATTGGATAATCGACCTATTCGCATGCGCGGCAGACCTCCCAGGATTGCGAAATCGCCTCCGACAACAACTTTGCCATCCGGCTGCACAGCAAGTGATGTGACAATATTGTTGGTGGTTCCGGGGTTAAAGGAACTATCTATGGTGCCGTTACTATTGAGGCGCCCAATATAGTCGCGGGGCTGACCTCCCAGATTAGTAAACATTCCTCCGGCAAGGATTTTACCGTCTGCTTCTATCCCAAGAGTGTAAACAACATCATCCGCATCGGGATCAAAACTGCTATCGATGCTGCCATCAGCGTTAATGCGCCCTATGTAGTCTCGAGATGCCCCTGCCAATGTTACAAAATCCCCTCCAACCACTATTTTGCCGTCAGCCTGTATGGCCACAGTATAAACTGGACCATCAGCACCCGGATAGAAGGTCGTATCCAGACTACCGTTGGAGTTAAGGCGGCCAATATAGTCCCGGCCCGCTCCTCCAAGGTTGTTAAAATCCCCTCCAACAACTATTTTCCCATCGGCTTGTCTTGCCATGGACCTGACCACACTATCTGCTCCCGGGTTGAAGGATGAGTCGATACTGCCGTTTTCATTGAGCCGACCAATATAACTTCTACTCTGGCCGGCAAGAGTCGTGAAATTTCCCCCCACTATAATTTTTCTGTCAGGTTGAACGACAAGAGACCCGACAGAATTATCCGCACCCGGGTTGAAAGATGCATCCAGGCTGCCGTCGCTGTTGAGACGCCCGATTCTGCTGCGGGGTGCGCCGTCTATGTTTGTAAAGTATCCACCAGTCAGGATTTTGTTATCGTGCTGGAGAGCAAGGGCAGTGACAGTGTTGTCAGCACCAGGATTAAACGTGGTGTCGACACTCCCGTCAGGATTTATGCGTGCCAGGTAATTTCGTGGCAGTCCTCCCAGGACGGAAAAGTCACCACCTGTTAGTATTTTATAATCCGGTTGGATTGCCAGGGCCAATACCCTGTCTCCTGCAATCAGATTGAGAGCAGCATCCACACGGCCATCCGGATAGAGACGTCCGATATAAGGCCGCGATTTTCCACCCAGAGTAGTGAAGTCGCCGCAGAGGAGAATCATGCCGTTTTCTTGTACTGTAACTCGTATGACCTGATCGTCCGCCCCTGGATCAAAAGAAGTATCAAGCGTTCCGTCCGGATGAAGGCGTCCAATATGTGAGCGTGGTTGCCCGGCCAGGACTGAAAAATTGCCGCCAATAAGAATCATGCCGTCAGATTGTATTGTCAGAGATCCGATATAGTCATCCGATCCCGGGTTGAAAGTTGTATCCAGACTTCCATCACCATGCAGGCGGGTAATATAATTTCTCGTCTGTCCTGCTATACGGTGGAAGAACCCTCCTGCCAGGATTTTATCATCGGGTTGTCCGGCTAAGGTAACGACAGCGTTATCAGGTTCGGGGTGAAAGGCTGTATCGCGACTGCCATCCTTATTAAGGCGTCCAAGATATTTACACGCCTGTCCGGCCAGGCTGGTAAATCCCCCTCCGACAAGTATCCGACCATCGTTTTGCACGACCAAGGAATAAACAACACTATCTGCACCTGGGTTAAAAGAGGTGTCAATACTGCCGTCTGGATTGAGACGAGCTATTCTTGCACGCGGTTGTCCCATCAGAGTCGTAAAGTTTCCTCCAACCAAGATTTTGCCATCAGACTGAATGGCCAGGGAGGCAACCAAATCGTTCGCACCAGCCATGTTGAAACTCGTGTCAATGGTTCCGTCCTGGTTCAGGCGTCCGATGGCCGTTACTGGTGATCCACTCAGCATTGTGAACATCCCGCCGACTAGAATTTTACCATCAGGCTGCAGGGCAAGGGCCATAAGCAGACCATTGCTACCGGGATCAAAGGACATGTCCAGGCTGCCGTCAGGGTTAAGCCGGGCAATACGGGGACGGGGGTGTCCAGATATGGTTGTGAAATTACCGACGACCAGGATTTTTCCATCCGGCTGGATGGCCGTTGAAAAAACAGTTGAATCGGGAGTTGGGTAAAAGCCGTCATTGGCCGTCACTTCCGCACATGGTGCAGAGGGAAGGAGACAGGAAAAAATAATGAGCAGTGATAGTAGAAAAAAATGTTTTCTATTCATCGTGCTTTCTCCGTACATAGCTGAAGTAAAGAATATCTGCTGCCAAAGAGAGAATGTGCCTGAGCTTATTCCCTCATATCGCTTTATACTTGTAGGCATAATGTATTCATTTTAAAAAAAGTAAGAGTCACCTCACCGCCTTTTTAGTTCAATAAAGTGACCACAAAAAAAGCCGAACCACCCGTTTCAAGGCAGCTCGGCTATCTATGAAGACCCGTGGCTTTCCGTCCCTACCTTACGGCAGGTTTGGCATTTTCTGTGTTTAATGGTTTATTATATCATAAATTCATGACAACCTGAATGGGTGACAACCTCTTATGGTAACTATTTTCGACAAAACAAGACATTAAGAAGCTATTAGTGGCAAGGTTAACCGAAGGCGGAAAAGGATAGGTTAAGGTTTTTCCTGATTAACCTTTCTAACTGTCAAGGAAAATAGGAGATATCTTTACTTTCATCTCAATCAAAATCCAATATAGCTAATTTGATTTTTTTCATCGTCTTCAGATGAGTCAAGCAAAGATCTGACGCCCTCTCCTTTCTGCGCCCTCACTGGTCCAGCCGGGAAGAAGGCAAGGAGGAATCAGTCGTTTTCGGAGTCATACTCCGCGCAGCCCTGCTGGGCGATCTCAAGGGGATAAAACGTAAGAAGGCGATCCCAGACAAGTACGCTGCCATTCACCGCTCCCATGCCGGCTCCTTTTTTCCTGCTGAAGCAAGTTATTCGCTCTTTTTCACATCTGAAAAAAGATTGGCGAAATCAACGGGCTCTTCAACATCTTCGTTGTCCGGAACCCATACCTCTCTCTTTTTCCGCTCAATTTCCTCGCGCGCCTCCTTAAAACAGCGTTTAAAATAACGCTGGGGAAATTCAGGATCAGCGAGATAGTTGAAGATATTTTCCTGAGCCCGACTGACTATTTCGGCAACCAATGCCTCCTTTTCCTCCGCTGAAATAAAATTCCGCTCATTGACCGTGGTAAGGACAATCTCCGCCCCTAAGGCGGCACGAATTTCCTCAATCAATTCCGGCTCTCCACTCACCAGACTCCAGAAGGTTTCAGAGACCGAGACCACGGCATCGTAGCGCACTGTAACCTGCCAGCGATCACCGGCCACCCTGCGGGATTCATCATAAAACCGGACCACAACGCCGTTTGCCAGTTTCTTATCTTCCAGGTGTTTCACTTCAGCTTCCATATCTTATGACTACCTCATTACTCTGCACGATCCCGGCATATTGCCGAACCTTATTTCATGCCCGTTATCGGGCTGTCAGACAAAAAACGGATAAATATACTGTAAATTAATTGCGATGACATCTTTATCTCAAAAATCACTCTTTTAAAATTATTGAATCTCTCGAGGCTCTACTATAGCCATAGAGTAATTGATCGTAGTTGAAGATTACTGAAGGTTTATCCTAATCAAGTTGTGATCACAAATTTTCTTGCCACAGAATCTATGCGTTGTGGTCAAGTAAGTGAAGGATGAGCAGTGCTAAGGTCAATAGACGAAAGGGAAGCTGACACTTGCAACATTTCCCCAAACATTCTAAAGAAACCGGGGGCTATCCCCGATTGTTTACTTTAGTGATTTTTTGATACTCAATTCGGGGGAGGTACTCACCTTTTCTCACCCGAGGATTTTTATTCTTTCGTACACGGATATCAAGACAAAGGGCATGACCTGCACGCAAAGATTTTGATCCCCTTTGAAGAGAACTACCTTGGGGCCAAGAGTACTATTACACTGAGCCGAACGGTAAGAGAAGCAAATTTAATGAGTCTGCGGTATCGTTAGAAATTGAAGATCAGGATGACGTATATTGGATCTCACTATAATCTCGCTCTTGATAATACCGGAAGGCATCATATACCGTTTTTTCATCTTGTTTTGTGAGAGAATGCCAACTTATATAGATAGTGCACAAAGATAATTTGCACAAAAACTTATTTACAGCCCCAGATTTCTGGAGAGAGGCAAGATATGAAGAGAAGAACTATTCATCAATGGAGAGATTGGCTCTTAGAATATATTGGTGATGACAATTATGAATTGATCAAAAAAGATACTCGAGAAGTCCTTACAATTGTGGCCAAGGATGTTATGGATGCAGAAAACAAAAGTCAACAGCTCATTAAAAACACAACAGAAAAACAGGTTTGAGATACCCTCGACATTAGGTTTCTTGTGAAAATTAAAGGCATTTTCCTGCAGGTTACTCACAACTTATTGTATTACCCTTGTAAGAGTGGGGGGGCCCCACTCTTACAAAAAATCAGAAAAATCCTTATTTGGAGCTGCTATCTTTTGTGTTGTCCGACCGTTGAGTAATCGAATTAATCCACAGCATCCATGGAAAACCGGTTTTGCTATACTCCACAGAGCCGATATCGCAGGTGGCTGTGCCATCTTTATTCCCATCCACAGGCCGGCTTTTGCTGCGCTGGTCCGTGGATTCACAGTTGGCATTGTCACCTGCATCAACAACCGGGCTGATGGAGGATTTCGGCAAGTGGGTCCAGGTTGATCCGCCGTTATCGGCCATGGCAGCAAGTTGGGGGTCACCGAAGAGTGCCGGTGAGCAGGTGTTGTCCTCAATAAGATTATTGCTGTTGGTTAGGATAAAACCCGTGTCAATGCAATCGCCGCCTCCGATGCTGTTGGCAACAATTGTGTTTGTTAGATGTAGGGTTCCGGCATTGTTAATCCCGCCACCGGTGGTGGCCGTATTGTGGCTTATTGTAATATTGTTCATTGTCAGAGTTCGTGCACTGTTGTTAAATATTGCTCCACCCTCATAGGCTGAATTACCACTGAGAGTGACGTTTTTCAATATTGCAGTACCATCATTATAAAGTCCGCCGCCGTTATTGCTGCCGGTGGCATTATTACCGCTTATGGTCGAATTACTGATGGTCAATATTCCGCTATTTAAGATACCTGCACCATTTCCAGTAGTCACAGCACCGTTTTGTATTGTTAAATTGTTCAGGTTCACTGTTCCGGAACGTATATTGATTACCCTGGAACCATTATTACCGCTTATGGTGAGACCTCCAGTGGCGGGACCGGCAAGACTAAGGTCTTTGTCGATACTAAGTTCCGTTCCACCCAGGGTAATGGTACCGCTTAAACCGGTGAGATCAAGGGTGTCATTATTATAGGCATCTGTGATAGCCTGGCGTAAAGAACCTGCGCCGTTGTCATTTGTACTGAGGACTGTCAGAGTGCCGGATACCTGCAAATTAAAGGTGTCAGCAATTGTACCACTGTTGCCGTCATCTGCCGTGACCTTGATACCATAGGTGCCGCGGTCGGAGGCGGCTGGGGTGCCGGTGAAGGTGCGGCTGGCGGAATCAAGGCTAAGCCAGGTTGGCAGGGAGCTATCATCATCAAGAGTAGCAGAATAGTTCAGGATATCACCGTCAATATCACTAAAGGTATTAGTTGGAAACTGATAGGTCTGGCTGCCGCTGCCACCGGCAAAGATCTGGTCGGCAATGACATTATCAACGGTGGGGGCGTCGTTCTGGGCCTGTGCCGTGACACTGGTGGTACTGGAAGGGCCGGTATAACCATCCGTATCACGACCCTGGAAGGTGATGGTTCGAGTGGTGGTGTCAGGATTCTGTGAATCATTATTAAAGGTCACCTCAATTATCAGGCTAAGATACTCTGCCTTTGTCGCTGAACCAGTCAAGGTTATGCGGGAGCTTGAATCTTCTGTAATAAGAATGCCGTTTACCATATCGCCATTATTATGGTTGCCGATTTTAATACTATCGTTAGGCTGGGAATTGGTGCTTTCGATAATAAATTGATTGAGATTGGTGCTGTCGGAGTCAGTCAAGGTAGCATCGTTGTCCACAATGACGACTGCGCCGCCGTCTTCGACAAAGGTGACTGCAAAGCTTGTGCCTGCTGCAGAACCATCCAGATCAATGATTGGGGTCGTGACCACAGTAACAGTGCCTGCAACCGTAATGGAGTTGCTTTCTCCATCATTGACAACGACATTGATGGTCCTGTCGCCAGGAGTGGCAGAAGAAGGGGCGATAACATTCTCGTACTGGACACCACGGAGAATGGCCTGGTAGATGCTGGCAGAGTCCGTACCTGTAATGGAAAGTATTCCCGTGCCGGCGGTATAAGCAACAGTCAGGCCGGCATCTGTTGCAGTGGTGGCGGCAGCAGGAGTAAGGGATAGCCTCTCCACACTGTCCCCATCCGGGCGAGTGATCAGGGTTGCAGTCAGGCTTTCTATCTGATCCCCGCTGTCCACATCAACAACTGTTGCATCAGACTTGGCAATGGTAACAGCTGACCCACCAGCAAAAAAGGTGGTGACAAAGGTAATAGCGGCACTGGAGCCATCCAGATCAACGCCCGGTGCATCGTTCACGGCGGTGATGTCCACATTGACGGTTCCCAAAGCCACATTCGTGCCGCCACCGCTGCCGGTGTTACCGTTATCATTAGCGGTAAGAGTCAGAGTTGTACTATCATCACCGCTGGCGTTGGACGCCCCAGTGTACTGAATGTCACTGGCAGTATTAAGGAAGGTGTCGATGGCGGCGGCAGTACCGCTGAGAGCAATGGTTCCGGTTCCGGAGCCGCTGACCGTTACAGAACCGCCGGAATTGGCTGTCAGGGTGCCGGCACCGACAGCAATATTCAGAGAGACAGCACCTGCGGCTGAATCAACATCACTAAATGTTGCAGCGGAGAGATCAACGTTACTGGCAGTATCCTCATTCACTGCCACATCGGTGGGCAGTGAGGATATAACTGGATCATCGTTCACGGCGGCGATGTCCACATTGACGGTTCCCAAAGCCACATTCGTGCCACCACCGCTGCCAGTGTTACCGCTATCATTAGCAGTAAGAGTCAGAATGGTACAATTATCGCCGCTGGCGTTGGACGCTCCAGTGTACTGAATGTTACTGGCAGTATTAAGGAAGGTGTCGATGGCGGCGGCAGTACCGCTGAGAGCGATGATGCCGGTTCCGGAGCCGCCAATGCTTACTCCATTGCTTGAGCTGGAAGTCAAGGTGCCGGCGCCGGCAGCAATGGTCAGGGTAATGGAGTTGGCGGCAGAATCAGCATCGCTGAAGGTAGTCGCAGAGAGATCCACATTACTGGCTGTATCCTCGATCACAGATATATCAGTGGGTAAAGAGGCCATGGCCGGATTATCGTTGGTACCAATCACAGTGATGATGGAAACAATACTGACTGTGGCTGTGTCATTGCCTGAATTTGTGGTGCCGCCGTTATCCTTGATGGTGGTGATGGTTGCTATCCGGTTGGAGTTGGCTGTGGGTGACTCAGAAGAATTGGCATAGGCCAGATTATCGATCAGCGTTTGGTAATTGGCGGTAGTGTCGGGCTTGGTGATGGTTACGGTGGCGGTGGAAGCGGCGCTGACGGCAACACTATAATCGAAGCTGTTGGCGCTGGTAGTACCGCTGGTGCTGTCTGTCAACGCCACGCTGGTACCGTCGATGGCCACGGCTTCCACAGCCCCGTCACTAATATCAGTAACGTTGAAGATCAGTTGAGAAATGTTCTGGCCTGATTCCACCGTGGAGATCGAGGCCGAGGTGAACAGGCTTGCCGCTGCACCGCCCTCGGTAAAGGTCGGGCTAGAGCCGGTGGCAGTGAGGGTGGGAGCGTCGTTGACCGGGGTGATGGTGATGGTGGAGATGTCGCTGCCTGCCCCGCCTTTTTTATCTATTAGGGTGAAAGTTACCGTGCGGGTGGTGCTGCTCCCTGTGGGGTCATCTGATGCGCTGCCATAGCCGATTGAACGCACCAGCTCCTGGACAATTGCATTGGTGGCGTTGCTGTTGAAGTTGACAGTTAAAGGGGCATCAGCTGCGACCGCACCGTCATTATCTGTGCCACTGGTCTCGGCAATGGTGCCGATTGCACCTGTGCCGGCATAGGAAAGTTCTGGGGCAGAGATAGAAAAATCCCCTGAGGTATCGATATTAATTTCGTCTCCGGAGTCTGCGTTGCCTGTGATCTGTACTGTCATCGATGCTCCGGAGTCCCAATCAGAGTCTCCATCGGCATCCGAGGCAGAAGCGCCGGGGTCTAGCAGCACAGTTGATAGCCCCTCTGTAGTACTCAAATTTGCAATAGAAAGAACAGGGGCGTCGTTGAGAACTGCAACTCTGATATCATCGATTGCAAGTTCTTCCGAATTGTCGTTCTTCACTTCAATTCTGATTGAGATATTTGTTTTTCCAGCTGGAATTATAATAGAATAGCTAAAATCCTGAAAAGCAGCTGTGATCTCAGTACCACCACTATCAGCAGCTCCATCTAAATTTACATCTTCGGCGAGCTGACCATCGTCACCTGGAACATTCCCATAAAAAGCACCAACAGTAGTATAATTCGCTGTTCCAACGCTCCCGTCTGTGTCAATGTCACCATCAAAGGCGTACTGTATTTTGACATAATCATCAGTTTCCCACCTCTTCAACTCGGAACCGTCCGCTAACCCGATAATAACCTGCAGGCCGCTATAAGCTGACACATCAAGATTAACAAGTCTGACATAGGCACTATTCCCTGCGCCTAGCGGATTTTGAGCTGAAACAGCAGTCTCAATAGCCCATATATACGATTGGTCATATCCTGTAACTGTAGAATGGAACCCCGGCGGAAGACCGCCAGTAACACGGTAGGAGTAGTCGTATGGTCCAGAATAAAAAGTATTGGAAGCATAGCGTACGCCGTCCCCTTCTGTTTCAAAGCTCTCGGTATAAGGGATGCTTCCGCTTCCGGTAAGGACATCGCTGACAATAACATCTCTTGTCAGGATATTGCTGTTGCTGTCCCCGTCATTTACATAAAAACTTATGGTTCTTATATCTTCTGATGGATTCAGTACATTTGAATTGCTATAGGTAACAGACCGCAGAGCTGACTGATACGCTGCCAATGTTGCTGAGCCTGACAATGTCATGATGCCATTGCTGTATCCCCCTGTAATCGATGCAGTATTAGAGAAGGCCAAGACATCTTGGTCACTGTGAAAATTCCCCGTAATCTGGATGGTTGCACTTTCAAGATTTGCATCATCAACATCACCTGTTGTAATGGCAGATGTTATAGTAACCGGAGAGTCACCTTCAGTATAATCAACCATAGTGCCTTCAATTGCGGCAATAACAGGTGATTCGCTTAATGCCACATCTCCTGTCACCCGGATATTGTCAAAACAGGTCTCTTCATAACCATCAGACTGATCCACCAAAACTTTTATTTTCAGGGTGTCGCCTGTTCCGGGAATACTGAATGCATAATCCGTTAGAAGCTTTGTGAGAATTACACCACTATCCATATCGGTTGAAACGCCGTTTAAGTTTGAATCCATTCGCCATGCACCCTGATTATCATCAATATGATCACCATAAAAAGCGCCACAGGTTGTAAAAGCACCGCCGTCCAGACTATATTGAATCAGAATGCCATCTTCTGCTTCAACCCGTAAAACCCCGCTTCTGGTATCAGCAAGAGCAACAATAACCTGTAGCCCGGTATAGCCTGTAATTGTAATGTTGTTTTTCGTAGTAACATCCCCTGCAGCCCCATTAGACGTGACATCATCACCCACCCAAAACCCACTGCCGTCAATAGAAGCCAATTCTGCCGCACTTCCCCAGCTACCGCTATCTCCGAGAGAATATTTTGATAAATCGGTTTTATTATTAACACGCTCGAAATAATCACTTGTACCAGTATAAAAAGTATTTGATATATATCTGGTACCTTCCCCGTCAGATTCAAAGCTTTCCTGAAACAGCTCAAAGGCTGATGTATTAAGCGGCTGGCATAAAAGAATAAATATTACACTGACTGCTGTAGTGAACTGTTTCATTTTCAAGCCTCCAATGGAATCATGGATAATCTGTTTTGATGAGATGATAAGCAATCGCTTGGTAGTGGGGTGTCAACGAGGGGATGATTAAAGCATAAGGGACGACAATTTAATAACTCGTTGAAATTTCACCACTCAATTTCCGGTGGCTATGACCATGCCTCGCTGCCAATTTCCATCCAGACACAAAAAAAACTAAAAAGAGGACAGATCTTTTTTTCACCAGGTAGGTGGACGGATTTACTTTAGCATGATATTAAAAAATAAATATTTCCAGGTTTCATCCAGAATATCCTTCTTAGGTATCATGTTAATTGTGCAGGTACCAAATATAATTAGCTTCTGGGTAGCTGATTACATTCACCACGCAAATATCATATTCACTCTATTAGAGTAACAATCCTCTGCCTGTCTCAAATATGGGAGATGACATGCATTAGTTTTGGAAACACTATTTTTTATCCTCACGAATTCGATTCCGATATTCCTCTTTTGCAAATGCCTGCAAATCCTCCACGGTGTCACTTTCATCTACAATTTCACTTCCGAGTAATGTTTCAATTGCATCTTCCAGGGTAACAACCCCTTCATCCTGCCCATATATATCTTCAACAATAAAAATGTGCTCACCCTGTTTAAGGAAACGATGGAGCAACTGCTGAACAGGCAATTCTTCCGAAACTCGATGAATTGTTTTGGAAAATTGTTTGATAGGTGAGTCACCTTGTCCCTGGCGCTCCGCTTCATAGAGGTCCCGATTCAAAATCATATGGTGACTCGTACCTCTTTCATTGAAGATCGGGATTCTGGAGAACTGACGGGTTTTTTCATCATCCAAAGCATCACTCACCGTTGTACCTTCGCTTAAAGAGTGAACGACACTGCGTGGAGTATAAATTTGCTGCGTCTTAATCTCTCTTAAACGTAATGCATTAGCTAAAACTTCATTTTCCTGGCTGCCTAGGCTACCCAGCTTATGTCCGAGTGATGCTAAAGCAATAATTTCATCTCGGCTCACATTGTTTTCAGAGTTATGACTGAATGATCGGGTAATAAGGCCTGACAGCCAAACAAGTGGATATACCAGCTTAATCAACCAGATAATGATATGTGCTGAAGGAATTGCCAATTGTCGCCAAAAAGTAGCCCCTATTGTCTTGGGAATAATTTCTGAAAAATATAAAATCACCAAGGTTAAGAGAACAGCAATCAACGTTTCCCATTTGGCACCAAATATTTGTACCGCCTGAGAGCCTACACCTGCCGCACCCATTGTATGCGCAAAAGTATTGAGTATCAGAATACTGGAAATGGATTCATCCAGGCGCTCTTTGACTCTGACGAGAACTTTCCCACTCCCAGGAGAATTCGAGGAAATATTTTGAACATAACTTGGTGTTACCGAAAGCAACACAGCTTCAAGAATAGAGCACAAGAATGAGACTCCAATAGCAATCGTCAGATATATTAATAGTAACGTCATAGTCAGGTTCCTAATGGATTCACATTTAGTTTTTTATTGTGCTCTAAGGTTAATCGCTGGCAGCTCCCATCCAGAATCTCCTTCTTCGGTTTATAAAGCCTCACGATGTAATTCCATCCCTTCACGATAGGAAGGAAGTTGTCCGCCTTGGGATCGCCGCCGAAGTGAATGGTGATGCTGCCGTCTTTGTCCTTCTTGGCTTCAACGTTGTTGAAGGAGTAGGCCTTGTACTTGTTGACCGGCATAAAGCCCTCATCGTCGTAAAGGGTCACGGACCAGAAGGCATCAACCGGCATGTATTTCGCGGTGAGTATGTACGCGGTCTTACCGTCGTTCGTTTGATTTCATCCCATGGCATCGGGTGACTCCATTTGACCGCTCGGTTCTCAGAATTCAGCTTTACTCCAAAATGGAGTTTAAATCCTTACAGGCTGATTTGTCGACTACATTTGTATAGAATCATGTGCAAGCCTTTTGAGGAGGTTTACCTAAAATGATTGCATATTAGACCATTTTTAAGGATGTTTAAGTATATAAAAACGATATGTTGAGACTTTTTTAGTTGAATCTACCTATTATCAGTACACTTAGGTCGATAGGTGTACTACAGCGACCACGACTCCTGTATCCAATATACTTTCAACCGTTGA
>JAQYVF010000112.1 GCA_030145625.1 Desulfocapsa sp.
ATCTGTTTATCGTTAAGCCGCCGATCCCCTTCCGCCACATCCCGCGAAATATAGCCTTTAAGGAACATATCCACCTCATCATCGGCAGGTAGCCAGACCTTCTGACTGGAACCAATGATTCCGGTGTCCTGCACGACCATTTTCTGAAGAAGATAGGGGGCACCGGAGCTCACCAATTTGTACAGTTTCCTCTTATCACTACGCCCCTTGACATCCGGAAACAGTGTCCGCATGGAATCTTTGACCAGGGCTCCGTAATTTGCAGTTGCAAGATTATCAACATCAAACTGCTCCTTATCAAAATGAATATCGAGCAGGACCTCGGTCTGCTGAAAAGCAGACCAGCCATTACCTGCAATGGAGACAAAGAGGATACCGATGCAGCAAATACTTGTTACAATGGCACTCAGACCAAACAAACGGAACCATCGTTCCCGACGATACCGTCTGGCCAATCCCTTATTTACTCGATCCATGGTGCTTACTCTTTTTCCTGCCTGCATACCTATTCCTCGTCCTTAATCCTTAACCCTCTGTCACCCGTCGCACACCGCATCCCCCCCTTACTCATATTCTTCCCGATACCGGCGCACCACATATAGGGCAATCACATTCAGAACCAGGGTTATGATAAAGAGCAGCAGGCCAAGAGCAAAGGCAACCAGGGTCTTAGGGCTGTCAAATTCCTGATCGCCAACCAACAGGGTCACAATCTGCACAGTCACTGTGGTCACGGCATGCAGGGGATTTGCAGTCAGGTTCGCAGACAGACCGGCAGCCATAACCACAATCATGGTCTCACCAATCGCTCTCGATGCTGCCAGCAGAACTCCACCGACTATACCCGGAAGGGCAGCAGGAACAATGACCCGAAGAATGGTCTCACTCTTGGTTGCGCCAAGACCATAGGAACCATCCCGCATGGCCTGGGGCACAGCGTTAATAACATCATCGGAAAGTGAAGAGACAAAGGGAATAATCATCACTCCCATAACCAGCCCTGCAGCCAGAGCACTTTCGGAAGAGACACTCAGGCCTAAGAGTTCTCCGCTATCGCGAATAAAGGGAGCAACCACAAGAGCTGCAAAAAACCCATACACCACGGTAGGGACACCGGCCAGAATTTCCATAATCGGCTTGGCCCAGGCCCGCACACGTGAGCCCGCATATTCAGACAAATAGATTGCCGACATAAGACCAATGGGCACAGCCACAGCCAGGGCAATACCTGAGATCATAAAGGTACCGGCAAGTACGGGAATCGCGCCAAAACTACCGGAGCTTCCCGCCTGATCGGCGCGCATGGCCATCTGCGGACTCCACTTCAGGCCAAAGAGAAAATCGGTCAGCGGCACCTGCCGAAAAAACCTGATAGACTCAAAAATAACAGAGAGAACGATACCCACCGTAGTCAGTATGGCAATGGTGGAGCAGAGGACAAGACTGATCTGAACAATTCGTTCCACATGATTTCGAGCACGCATCTGAGGATGGATACGCGTGTACACATACGATGCAGAGAAGAGCGCTGCTGCCAGCATAACGCCCCCCAGAGCCACCTGGCTGATACGCTCCATACCAACATACTGTTCTGCCACCTTCTGCAAAACCGGATCAATATCTCTGGCCGCCACATGCCCGGCAATCAGATTGCGCAGATTATTGACTAATAAATTGCTCTGATCGGAAGAGAGATTCTGCAGAGAAGTCGGCAGACCTTTCATGGCCAGTGTGATCAATATCGAATCGGAAAAGGCCACCCAGAAGACAAAGATAACGAGTGGCGGCAGAACACACCAGAGCGCGGTCAACATCCCGTAATACCCGGGTCGTGAATGGAGTTTACTTGAACCGACCCCCGTCCCGGTCAGAGAAAATGCCCTCCGCTTTCCCTGCATATAGGCAAGAGAGGCCAAGGCGAGTAAAGTAAATAACAAATAAGAGGGAAACATATCAATCCGTCTCCCCGCGTACGATCTTCCCTTCGACGAGATAGATAACCTCTTCAGCAATATTTGTAATTCGGTCTCCTATGCGCTCAAGATGACGGGCGAGCAGGTAGAGATTTACCAGGCAGGCAGCATGACCGGGTTCACTGTTTAACTCACGAATAACATCCCTATAGGCCTGATTACGTAAACGATCCACCTCTTCATCTTCATGAAAGATCTTGCGGGCCAGATCTGCGTTTTCTGTAACCAGGGCATCCAGGCCCAACTTGAACATGTTCAGCACCCTGCCGGACATAGGTTGATAATCAATGCGAAAGGCCAGAGTCGAATCCTTGCTGATCGTCTGCACACGCTTGGCGATATTCACGGCATTGTCAGCAATACGCTCCAACTCGTTATTTATCTTGATGATTGCCACAAGCAGGCGAAGATCGGAGGCAACTGGCTGATGGAGGGCAAGGATTTTCAGACACTCCTCTTCCACCTCAATTTCCATCTCATCAATCTCCCAGTCCGAACTGACAATCTCCTGCAACAGGTCAGGGTCTCTGGTCTGCATGGCCAGACTGGCCTTCTGCAGACGATCTTCAACCATTGAGCCCAAGACCATGAACTTCTTCTTTAATTTATCAATTTCCCGATGAAAGGTGAGTTGGTGAGCCAAAGTATCCTCCTGGATATCTGTTTGAGTGTTGAGTTATTTTTACTCAAGCAATTTTAGATTCGAGTTAGACTTTTATTAAGATTGCATTAGGAGGTCATTTTTCCTTGCATGCTGGTGACTGGCATGTAGAATTACATCCATAATTCGGGAGTTAACTATCAAGATTCAATCATTCAGGATAGACCGCTGTCTTGAGACATCAGGAGAAACCGTGTGGGAAAAGCAAGCATTCTCGTTGTAGAAGACGATGCCGACATCCAGCAACTCGTCAGTTACAACCTGATCAAATCAGGATTCAATGTCACCTGCGCTGATTCCGGAGAAGAGGCCCTGCAGCTCCTGGAACAGGAACAGGTTGACCTGATCATCCTTGACCTGATGCTGCCCGGCAAAGATGGAATGGAAGTGTGTACAATTATCCGTGAAAAGCCGGACAGTGCTCAGCCACCTATCATTATGCTGACGGCAAAGAGTGAAGAGGACGATATTGTTTCCGGCCTTGCCTGTGGTGCCGATGACTACGTCACAAAACCTTTCAGCCCACGGGTGCTCATTGCCCGTATCCAGGCCTTATTACGAAGAGAGCATGAAAAAGTCCTTGAAGAAGAGCGGCCGGACGAAGAGACCATTAGCATCCACTCAATAGTCATTCACCGCGGTCGCCATGAAGTTCTGGTTGCTGGAAAACAGGTCCATCTGACCGCCACGGAATTTACAATCCTTGAACAACTTGCCACTCGCCCCGGCTGGGTCTACACCCGCCAGCAGATCATCGATAAAATTCGCGGCTACGACTACCTCATTACCCCACGTGCTGTAGATGTTCAGATCTTCGGCCTCCGCAAAAAACTGGGTCAGATAGGAAATTGCATTGAGACCGTCCGCGGCATAGGCTACCGGTTGAAGGAAGATTAGCGGCGTGCGGTGTGCGGTGTGCGGTGTAAAGAAACTAACCGCAAACTCCTTTCACCTGGCAACAGCTTAAGGCATATCTGGTACAATCAGAAAGTTACATACATTCCAGGCAACCCTCTTTACGAGTTCTATCCTTATGAAAAACAGACGATTTTTCTGGCAGATTTTCCCGGCGGCTCTCCTTATTATCATAATTTCGATTTTTGCCACGACCTGGTACGGGACAAAAATGATTCGCTCCTTTTACTACCATGAAATGCAGGAAGATATTGGAGACCGTGCCCTGCTGCTCCGTCCGCATATTATCCAGCTCCTCAACAATAATCGCGACCAACTCCAGGAGTTCTGCCGTCATACCGGTCGAGCGGCCACCACTCGAATCACCGTCATTGCCAAGGACGGCAATGTTCTGGCCGATTCCAATGAAAATCCTGTTCAGATGGACAACCATGAGACTCGTCCGGAGATACAAACAGCCATGGCCGGACAAGTCGGCGCCTCATTACGCTTCAGTAAGACATTGCACCAGAATATGTTATATGTAGCGATCCCACTGCAGAGCGAAAAGCCGCTAGACGGTGTACTTCGCCTTTCGGTCCCTGCCACAGCCCTTGATACGGTACTCTCCTCCACCGGCACAAAACTGCTCTTCGGCACCATACTCATCGCCCTCATTGCAGGTATCCTGTTCTATTACCTGGCTCGCCGCATCAGCCGCCCCCTTGAAGCGATGCGCTTAGGAGCCGAACGACTTGCAGGCGGTGAGACAGATCAACCTATTCTTATAAACGACAGTCACCTCCCCAGGGAGATGACTGAGCTGTCTCAATCGCTCAACAATATGGCTGAGCAAATCAATGGACGAATAAAAACCATTATCCAGCAACGAAACGAACTGGAAGCCGTCTTCACCAGTATGAGCGAGGGAGTCCTTGCCATTGGCCCTGACCACAAAATCATCCGCATCAACAGGGCTGCTGCCGAACTCTTCCACATAGACGGCCATGCTGTACAGGGCACACCATTTGAGGGGGTTATCCGCAACAGAGTCCTGCAGCAATTTCTCAGCAAATCTCTGAACAATGAAATGACAGCCAGAAAAGAACTCACCCTGATGGAAAACGGTCAGCAGATGACCCTGCACACCACGGCACATCCGCTCTACGATGGGGAAAATAAAAGAATGGGCAGTTTGGTGGTCATGCATAACCTGACACGCATCAATCAGCTGGAAAACATCAGACAGGATTTTGTAGCCAATGTCTCCCATGAACTCAAAACCCCGATTACCGCCATTCGCGGCTATGTCGAGACCTTGCTCGACGGAGCCATGAATGAACCGGAAGAGGCCAAAAACTTTCTCAAGATCATTCACAGACAGGGGGCCAGACTCGATGCCATTGTCGATGATCTTTTGACCCTGGCCCGCATTGAAAATCAGGCAAAAGAAAACGAAACAGGACTGCACCTTGAAAAAATCCGTCCCATCCTTGAGGCAGCAGTGCAGACCTGCACAGTGAGTGCTGAACAAAAAAGCATCCACATCGACATGGAATGCCCCCCAGACCTTATGGGACCCGTCATCCAACCCATGCTTGAGCAGGCAATCATCAACCTGCTGACCAATGCCATCACCTATAGCCCTGAAGAATCGACAATTAAACTGCTTGGCCAAAAAGAGACAAACAGCAATGGATGTCATGTCATCCACATCAGCCTGCAGGACCAGGGACCCGGCATTGGCATTGAACACCAGGAACGTATTTTTGAGCGTTTTTATCGCTGCGACAAGTCTCGAAGCCGAGCCCAAGGGGGCACCGGCCTGGGTCTGGCCATTGTTAAACATATTGCCGGGACCCACAATGGCACAGTAGAAATCCAAAGCCAGGTTGGTCACGGTTCAACCTTTACTCTTACGCTGCCCGGGGAGAGTAAAGATCCGAACCCCGATACCCCTTGATTCCCCAGGGTTTTACTGACATTTCCAGCAGCAACTGCGGTTACCCTCACCCTGGCCGAACCGATGACCGCTGCTCTGCTGGAGGCATCGTTGACGAAAAACTACCGATCTCTGTCTGGGCCTGACTACTGCTCATTGTCTGCGGCCTGCTGACTCTGACTATTCCAACACAAACTCCGACAGGCAGCAAGGGAAACAACCTGAGACTCCTTGCCAAACCCCATCACAATCTGGTACAACCGATCTTATTCACTACAGGGTACCTTGAAAAATTAGAATTTTCGTTCAAAATTGAGGCATGAGAAACATTTTATCGTAGGCATCTATTTGATATTCCGAGGATATAATTTTTCTCATAACGAAGCATTTGAGCGAAAAGGAAATTTTGCAAGGTGGCCTACAGTTCCAATCAGATAAACAAACTCTCTTCTTCACAGGCCTGCCTGTTCAAAAAACTATGACATTAAAGACCGGAATATATGTAGATGCGGAAAACATCAGGCTCTGCGGCGGATACGGAATGCGCTATGATGTCCTGGTGGAATTGGCCAACCTCGGTCAGTCCCTATTGCTGCGAGCCAACTCCTACCTGGCAGAAGACGGGGAACGCACCAAGGAAGACCGGGAATATCGTCAAAAACTCTACCGCTACCACGACATCCTTCGCCAATGCGGCTTCAAGGTGATAAAAAAATACGTGAAGCACTTTGTCGATGACGAAGGCATCCTCACCACCAAGGCCAACGCCGACATGGATCTGGCAATTGATGCCCTGCTCCAGGCGAGAAACCTCGATCGTATCATCCTGCTCACCGGAGACGGTGATTTTATACGACTGGTTCAAGCCCTGCAAAACATGGGCTGTCGGGTGGAGGTGATTGCCTTTAACAATGTGAGCAATGATCTCAAAGAGGAGGCAGACAGCTACCTCTCAGGTTTCCTCATCCCCGGCCTTCTCCCCATCCAGAATGGCGACGCCAACCGGCAACGTGGCTTTCCCATTAATTACAACCCGGACCGCGGCTTCGGTTTCATGCGTTACTTCACCATGCAGCCCCACGGCCTACAGGCAGAAAGCGTCTTTTTTCACTGCTCCAAGTCCAACGTCACCTCTGACACGCTCTTCCTCGACCCCAACAACATCTTTGAATTCAAGGTAGTGAGCAATCCAGACAACAACAATAAGACCGAGGCCTTGGATATCCGCTCCATCGACGAGATTCAACCCTGACCAATCCTTGCATGACTGTGAAATTAATCGCTTTCAGTGACACCCACATGCTCCATAAGCAGGTGGAAATCCCGGACGGTGACATCCTGATCTTTGCCGGAGACATGTCCGTCTGCCGAACGGTTCAGGATGTGGCCGGGTTCAACGCCTTTCTAAAAACCCTGCCCCATCGTCACAAAATCGTCATCGGCGGCAATCACGACCACCTCCTGGCCAAGACACCGGAACTTGGCCGAGAACTGTTGCAGGACGCCATCTATCTCCAGGATGACGCAGTGATTATTGAAGGAATCAAGTTCTACGGGTCACCATGGCAACCGACATTCAACACTGGTGCCTGTGACGCCTTTGCCCTGCCCAGGGGAAAAGCCATGCAGGAACAATGGGCCCTGATTCCGGAAGACACCGACATCCTCATCACCCACGTCCCCCCCTGCGGCATCATGGATGAAGATGGCGGGGTCAGCCACGGTTGTTGCGACCTTTTAGAAACGGTACAGCGTATCCGTCCCCGATTTCACATCTTTGGCCATATCCATAATCATAGCGGGAGCCAGACAGTGGGGAGTACCACCTATGTCAACTGTAATGTTAAAGGCAAAAAAGGGCTGGTCCGGCCCGCCCTGATGTTTGATTATCCCTTCCAATAGCGCTATACTAAAAAAAATCATCGCTCCTATACCTCCCCCCGGCCAGCAAGGAACACATTATGACGGAACAGCAGCAGGTTCTCATCGGTGGCAACACAACAGGTAGCAAAATTTTCCTTGATGCAGCCATGGCCAATCGACATGGCCTCGTCACCGGAGCCACCGGCACCGGTAAGACAGTAACCCTGCAACTCCTGGCAGAATCCTTTTCCCGCCTTGGCGTCCCTGTCTTTTCCGCCGATGTCAAAGGAGATCTCTCCGGCATTGCCCAGGCCGGGAAACCACACAACAAAATAACGGAACGTCTGCAGCACATCGGAATAAGTGACCATCCCTTTGCAGGCTGTCCTATCCTCTTCTGGGACATCTTCGCAAAAACGGGTCATCCCGTGCGCACCACCATCTCTGAAATGGGACCTGTGCTCCTGGCCAACCTCCTAGATCTCAACGAAACCCAGACTGGTATTCTCCATGTGGCCTTTTCCGTTGCCGACGACGAGGGCCTACTGCTCCTTGACCTCAAAGATCTGAGTGCCATACTCAACTGGATAGCCGACAACCGTAAGGACCTGGCCAGAGAGTACGGCAATATCAGCAGCCAGAGCGTCTCCGCCATCCGACGAAAAATCCTGGTCCTAAATGATGCGGGAGGTGAATTCTTTTTCGGTGAGCCGGGACTGAACATTGAAGACCTGATGCATGCAGACTTTTCCGGTCACGGAGTGATCAGCCTGCTCGATGCCTCATCCCTCTATTCCAACCCCAAAATCTACTCCACATTTCTTCTCTGGCTGCTCTCCGAACTCATGGAAGATCTCCCGGAGCGGGGTGATGCCCCACTCCCGAAACTGGTCTTTTTCTTTGACGAGGCGCATCTTCTTTTTAATAATGCACCTAGAGCCCTGATAGACAGGATCACCCAAGTAGTACGTCTCATTCGCTCCAAGGGAGTGGGTATCTTCTTTGTCAGTCAGTACCCCAATGACATCCCGGACGAAGTCCTTGGTCAGCTCGGCTGCCGCATCCAGCATGCCCTGCGTGCCTTTACCCCAAAAGATCAGAAGGCCGTAAAAGTGGCGGCCCAGACCTTTCGCCAAAACCCTGAGGTCGACACTGAAAAAGCCATCACCGAGCTTGGTGTGGGAGAGGCCCTGGTCTCCACCCTGGACCCAAAAGGTCGTCCCACCATGGTGGAATGGTGCCTGCTGGCTCCTCCCCGTTCACAGATCGGACCAATCACCAGTGATGAGAAGAATCATCTCATGGCCCGCTCTCCCCTCAAAGGCCGTTATGACACTCCGGCAGATCGGGAATCTGCCTATGAACTACTGGCAGAAAGGGAAAAAACACTTCAACTGAAACGTCAGGAGGCAGCGGCAGAACTGGAAAGAGAAAAGGCGGCCGCCAAGGAGAACAAAACTCGAAAAAGCTCCGGCAGGCAGCGACAGTCTGTGGGAGAGGCCATGATCAAATCAGTGGTCCGAACCATTGGCTCCCAGATCGGCCGTTCCATTGTCCGCGGTATCCTGGGATCCATCATCGGCAAAAAACGGTAACAGGAACTCATGAACAGTTCTAACATGCGCCCTTGCCCCGGCTGCAACGGTACGGGCCAGACCACTTACTTCGGAGGCGTCAGCCGCTTCCTGCTTTCTTATGAAGATTGCCCGGAGTGCAACGGCGTCGGTTTTCTGGCGCAAAAAACTGACAGCAGCCTGTTATCCGAGCAAGTTGCTGCCGCCAGTGGATTCTCACTCCTTGAGGCAGATAAATTTCTCCGTGAATTAGCACATACGCTCAGCAGGGTCCTGATTCAGGGAGAAGCCGTTCACCTCAGAGGATTCGGCAGTTTTTCCCTCTCACCCGCCAACACCCAAAAAAAACAGATCAACTTCAATCCCGGCCACACGTTACAGGAGACCTTGAACGCCCCTGAATAATGCCCATTTTTCCACCCCCTGTCTCCCCGCAGCCCGCAGAAAAAATTCTCAGAAAAGAACGGCTTTTGTTTTTCAAAATAGTTGTGCTAGTATATTATTAATAGTTCTCAACTGGATTAACAAATTTACCTCCTCGCACTGCATAAAAAGCAGTCTGATGCAAATGAAAACACACTGGAAAATCTTCTTTGCACTGACCCTGTTTATTGCATTCTCTGAAATTCTCTTTATCTGGATTAATTACCGCGCCTCCAAAACTGAACTCACCCACAATTGTGATCTGACCGACGCCAAGATCCACTCCAGCTTCAAACTCGCCCTGGCCAACACCGAAATTCGGATGATGCAGCTTGCCACCTTTGCCGCCGAAGATGAACGAATTCAGCAACTCTTTTTGCAAGGGAAAAAAGCAATAGAGGAAGAAGGCGAAGACGGGAGAGGAGATAAATCCACCGAGATCCGTAACAATCTCTACTCTCTCATGGAAGGACCTCGCAGAAAACTCGCCGACCTCTACGATTTTCGCCAACTCCATTTTCAACTAGGCCCGGGCGCCCTCTCCTTTCTCCGCGTCCATTGGCCTGTCAAGTTCGGCGATCGTCTGGACGATATCCGCCATACCATTGTTGCGGTCAATGAAGAACAGCAACCGGTCACAGGTTTTGAAACCGGTCGAGTCTCATCGGGAATACGGGGTGTGGCACCAGTCTTTGCCTTTGACCATCAATTGGGGAAAAAAGTCTATGTGGGAGCTCTTGAAGCCGGAACAGCTTTTCAAACAACACTGGATGTTGTAGCCAAAAGCCAGGATACCAACATTGCAGTAGTGCTGACCCTGCAACATTTACAGGCCAAAGTCTGGCCGGAATTTCTTGAAAGATCTCTGCAAGACAATCCTCCAATCAACGGCCACGTGGTAGAATCCACAACCAGCCCCCAAATTACAAATATCCTGACACTGTTCAACCATGAGCACCCCATCAACCGACCAAAACATTTCACTCACGTCATAGACGACATCCCCTACGATATCTCTTTTTTTCCACTCCGCGATTTCCAGGGCAAGAAAGATCCGTCACTTCCAGATGCAGGACATGTTATCCTCTGGCACAATATCCAACCTGAGCTGGCCTCTTTTTATCGAACCATTCGGATCAATATCTATTTTGGGATAGTCGGTTTTATCCTGATGGAACTCCTCCTTTTTTTCGGCTTGCGAGCCAGCACCCAAAAACTGGAAACGATAATTGAAGAAAAACAGGAAAAAATCCGTAATACCCTGGAAGAAGTTCGTAAAAGCCGGGAACGCTTCCAGACAGTGGCCGATTATGCCTATGACTGGGAAATATGGATGCTTCCCGATGGCACAACGGAATACATCTCACCTTCCTGTAAACGCATCACCGGATATACAGTTCAGGAATTCATGGACGATCCGGATCTTAGACAACGAATCATCCATCCTGATGACCGTAAACGGGTCGACGACCATAACCACCGACACTTAAAGATAGAGAGTGGCCTCTCTTTTTTCGAATTTCGTATTATCCATAAACGAGGTGACATCGTCTGGATCTGGCACGAGTGCCGACCGGCATGGAACAAAGAGGGCAAGTGGTTGGGACGGCGTATATCAAACCGCGACATCACCGACAAGAAACTGATAGAGTTGAAACTGAAAGAGGATCGGGACCTCTTTATGAGTGGACCGGTTGTCACCTTTACCTGGAAAAACGAAGCCCACCTGCCCGTTGAACAGGTCTCTCCCAATGTCCTGGACATCCTTGGCTACAGCGACAAAGACTTTCTCAGTGGAGCCGTCGACTATGCTTCTCTCATCCATCAGGACGACATTCACCAGGTAACTGAAGAGATTCTCGCTCTTTCTCACACAAAAGAAACACATTTTTTACACCAACCCTATCGTCTCCTCACTCGTTCCGGGACTATCATCTGGGTGATGAACAATACGACCATCATACGAGATGAGCATGATTACATCATATGCTTCCGTGGTTATCTCGTAGACATCAGCGCCCGCAAAGAGGCCGAGAAAACACTGGAGAAAGCAAAAGAAGCCGCTGAAAAGGCAAATAAAGCCAAAACAATCTTCTTTGCCAACACCAGTCACGAGCTGCGAACACCCTTAAATGCCATCCTGGGCTACACCCAGATTTTCCTCCAGGACCGCTCCCTGTCAGCCCAACAACAGGATGGAATCAGAACCATCCACCAAAGTGCCGAACACCTGCTTCTGATGATCAACGACATCCTTGATCTCTCAAGAATAGAGGCCGACAAGATGGACCTGATCATAACAAGCTTTTCCATGGAGGAGTTTCTGCAAAGTGTCGCCAACATTATCGGGGTAAAAGCCAGAGAAAAGAACATATCCTTCCATCTCCTCCTGGCCCCGAATTTCCCCCCGGAAGTCGAGTGCGATGACCACAGATTACGCCAGATTCTGCTGAATCTTCTCTCCAACGCAGTCAAATTCACCGATAGAGGATGTGTTAAGCTCTCGGTAAACAGTGAACCGTCTGCAGACGAAGAAGACCGGATCAATCTCTCCTTTATTGTGGAAGACACAGGACCGGGAATTCCCGCATCAATGCAAAAGGCCATCTTCCAACCTTTCCGACAAGTTGGCGATCGTCTGCACTCTGCAGAAGGCTCGGGACTCGGGCTCACCATCAGTCGCAAACTGGTGAAGATGATGGGAGGCAGCCTTCAGGTACAAAGCCCCCTTTCACCTGAAGAAAATGATGCTTCAGGAGGACCAGGAAGCCGCTTCATGTTCACCATTAAGGCGACAGCAGGAAAAACACAGAGAAAAAACACAGAGTTGAGAGAGGAACCGGAACAACTTATCATTCACCCGGCATCTGGATTCCAAAAGAAGAAAATTCTGTTGGCTGATGATGAAGCCAGTAACCGGATAATGCTGCAGGCCTGTCTCTCTCCTTATGGATTCATCCTTGAAGAAGCCATAGACGGAAAAGAGGCAATAGCAAAATGCAATGAATTCCATCCCGACCTGATCCTCATGG
>JAQYVF010000220.1 GCA_030145625.1 Desulfocapsa sp.
ACAGAATAGGTTTTATCGACTGTTGCGCCCACGAGCCCCTCTTGCACTCCATCAAAGCACTACCGTGCCTTATCCCTTGAGGTGCAATAAAACCACGCGCAATTGTTGATAAAGCTTGAGAACTGAACTGCGGTGAGTATCCACGAAATTATAAGTAATCTCTATGGGGATTCAATGAAGCGCTGGGAGGGGGGATGAGATATGGATCCCATCATTTTCTAGGATCAAGAAGTTCGTATTCTTTTGAGAAGAGCCTTGATTGAAACAATATGGCAAATCTGGTCTCATAACATGGTTAAATGGAATTTCTGTTGATGATATCTGGCAAAGCAAAGCGCACTTCTCCTGTTCAATTCAAGGTAAGAATTTTCGAATATCGTAAAACTCTGTGCTTGAGATGAATATCAGGAAGTATCCAATGATGTTTCCGGTAACTCTTCCATATAAATCATTTTCCCTTTGCCACACTCCGGACAGTGGGAGATGTCAGTACCAGTTAATCGCAGCATCATCTCCTGGATTGATTCCGTCGCTTTCTCAGTGATTTTGAGATCCGGGTTAATCAGCTGCTGAATCAGAGGGATACACTCTTTTTTGTTTGTGTTTGCCAGAAAGCCAAAGTAGCGGATTTTCATAAACCCGCTTGGAAGAATATGCAGGAGATATCTGCGAATAAATTCTTCTGCGTTCACCGTCAGTTGTTTGGCCTTGTTCTCGTCACTGCGATCTCTATAGGTAAATGTCACCTTGCCGTTCTCCAATGAGTCAATGCGATTGTTCGTGATTGCTACTCGGTGTGTGTAGCGACCAAGATATTCAAAGACCTGCTCAGGTCCACCGAAAGGCTGTTTTGAGTAGGCAATCCACTGTTTGGCTTTTACCGTTTCAATAAGCTGTCTGAACTTCCTTTTGTCCTCATATTCAGAGGCTCTTCCATGGAAGGACAGCTTGCTTTGCCCATAGGCCTTTTCGAGTTTGTTCAGATATCGTTTGCGGAACTCTTTGGACAATGACTGAACCCTGAAGAGGTATTTATTCCTAACCGCAATCCACTGTTTCCTGTCATAGGACAGACCCCCTGCCGGGACAATGCAATGCAGGTGGAAATGATCCATGAGTTTCTGATTCCAGGTATGGAGGACAGCAATGAATCCAAGTTGGCCCACAAGGCGCCATTGTGGGTCACCGGCGAACACCTGTAGCGTTTCTTTGACAGCTGCAAACAACATCGTGAGCATAACCCGCTTGTTTGTAAGAATGAGAAGGTTGAGTTCATGCGGTAGGGTGAACACATTATGAAAGTAAGGACATGGCAGGAGTTCTGCCTTCCTGGCACTGAGCCATTTTTCTTTTACAAGCGTCTGGCATTTCGGGCAGTGTCTGTCCCGACAAGAGTTGTAGGCATTCTTCTCAAATCCGCAGTGGTCGCAGGCTTCGATGTGTCCACCAAGTATTGCTGTCCGACACGTTTCTATATGGTACATGGCTTTCGATTGTTCAGAAGATAAAAAGTTATTCCGCCGGAAATCATCTCCATGCTTTCGAAAAAGATCGGCCAGCTCCAGTTGATTCTTATTTTTGCGCATCATCGTCCTCCTGTCCCAGTTCAAGGGAATCGAGAGGACTTTTCAGCTCAGTATATCTGGCCGGAACGATGTGCAGGTAAATCGTGGTTGTCTTTATTGAGGTGTGGCCGAGGAGTTGACTGATGGTGTAGAGGTCATATCCGTTGTATAACAGATGGGTGGCAAAGCTATGCCGTAAGGTGTGAAGGCTGCAGGGTTTGGTTATGCCGGCTTTTTTTTTGCTGCGTAAAGAACCTGTGAAACCGCAACGTTGCTGATATGGTTTTCCTGCTTCTGCCCAGGGAAAAGCCAATGCTCTGGAGAATATTCCACCCAATATTCTCTGAGCTCAGCCAGAAGATTTTCAGAGAGGATGGTATAGCGATCTTTACGACCTTTCCCCTGTTCGACCCTGATCACCATCCTTGATGGATCACTTTCAATATGCTCCGGTTTCAGCCTAATGGCTTCTCCAACCCGAAGACCGGCACTGTAAATAGTCTTGAGGATGACCCGGTGTTTGAGATTGTCGATATTGGCTAGAAGGCGACGAACTTCTTCCATACTCAGGACAGCAGGTAATTTCCTGCTCCGGGGACGGGGTGGTAAACCAAAACGGTCATCTACTTCACGTCCACAGATATGTCTGTAGAAATAGGTAATACCGGAAAGATAATTCTTACATGATGTCCATGCCAGCTTGCGTTCCAGCAAAAGATGGCGGAAATAGGCCCGGACCTGATCATCTGTCAACTTATCTGGTGGTAAATTGTAATGACCTGCCAGACCCCTCATTGCAGCGATGTAGCCTCGCTTCGTATGGTGAGCCAGGCCATGAAACTCCATATGGTCATTAAATTGCTTTCTGAGTTTACTGCTCATGTGAACCTCCTTGGTTAAAATGGATAAGAACGACGTTACAGGTTCTTATAGACCAAAAAGGTTCTTGATGAAATTTGTTTTCTTGAATGAAACGATTTGTGGATACAGGTGTGAGGGAAAAGGTCAGCAGGGAGAGTGGGGTCATACCCCTCCGCGTAGCGGTTCAGTTC
>JAQYVF010000078.1 GCA_030145625.1 Desulfocapsa sp.
AAATACGAAACGCCAAGCCAGGCGACCTGGAACCGATAATCAACATCTATAATCAAGCAGTAGCGGCAGGAAACTGTACAGCGGATATTGAACCGCTTGTGGTGGATGAACGAAGGGAATGGTTTGCCCAGCACAGCCCTGACAAGTATCCTATCTTTGTCATGGCGGAGCAAGACACTATCCTTGGCTGGTGCAGCCTCAGTGCCCATCGTCGGGGGAGAAAAGCCTTGGAACACGTTGCTGAAATCAGCTACTATGTTGATCTAAACTATTTAGGCAGGGGGATTGGGCAAAGGCTTATCAGTCATGCCCTGCAGGAGGCGCCCGGCCTAGGGTTGCACAACCTCTTTGCCCTTCTCCTCGATATCAATCAGCCCAGTATTGCCATCCTGAAAAAAAATGGCTTTGGCAAATGGGGACATCTCCCTGATATTGCAGAATTCCCGGACAGGATCTGCGGCCAGTATATCTATGGAAAAAAGCTGTAATATGGGTTGAGAGTGGACAGTTGATAGTGGTGAAAAAAAGCTCACCGCCTTTCCTCTTTTGTTCATTGCAAACTCTATACCGACACCTTTACGACCAGCCTATTGGGGAATTCCGGCTCCGGTGTATTCATAAATTGCATAGACAAGTCCTGCAAAAATTCCTATGGTGAAAAATAATCTAAAGCGTTGGGGCCAGGGGATCTTTTCACCCTCAGCCATATATTGGACAATGGCAACGGCAACATATGTGATTCCAACCACATAGGGAGCTGTCTGCAGAATCTGCCATAACGTTGCCTGTATGGTGCCCATCATATCCTGTGCCAGGCGCAGATTAAAAAGTAAGTAGGCTACTGCCGTAATTATAAATGATACTTTTCCCTTGGTCGTTTCCATATGCAATCTCTCAATAGTCTTTATTTTCCTCAAACAGCCCTGCCCCGCCATCAGCGAAACTGCCTCCTCCTGCTGCCAGACACCCTGCACTTCTTGCAACCGGTAGAACCGAGTGGCGAAGAGACAGATGATTCTCCAGATAGCGATCTTTTCATGGAAAGAGGAATCTGTCAAGTGCATACTCCATCCCCACTCGGCATGGACCGAGACCGCTTCCTCGGCCTGATCAATGAGATCAGAACCAGGAAAGACAGCTATGCCGAGCAGTTAAGCAATTTAACTCTTGCCAATCTCTCAAAAACAAGGGACAGCGGAGAGCAGAACCACCTGGCAATCATGACCAATCTCCTCGATGGCCAAGCCCTGCACAACAGGGAAGCGGAAGAGGAATATCAAAGTGAGAAACTGTGGCAGGCACGTCTTGTCCTTGCACTGGCCGAGATCCTTGATCAGGAAGAGGCGGAACTGGCCATGAACCTCACGGATATCGACAGCGAGGAATTTGCGCTTTTTCAGGAACTGAGGGGTGAGATGGAGGGTGAAGCAGGAGACGAGGACGACCCCTTTGCCGAGCTGCTGCGCATCAAGGCCAAGATGGGGCAACCACGACCGGGCACCATGCAAAGACGATTCCAGGCCTGGAAGACCCTCTACAACTCAGGAACACTGCCCGAAAATTACTGGCTATGGACCACCTGTGAGGAGGAGGCAGCAGACATCCTCCTCAGCAACTACGAAGCACAGAGCGGACAATTGTCAGCGCCCCTGCTGCTCCTGGACCTGCCGGAACAGATGTACCTGCGGGAAGAGGATTCCCTCAAACATATCCAGGCCTTTCAGAAAGATGGGGCAGCCATACGCGACTCCATTACAGAGAAGCTGACAGCAATCATCAAACAGGGTCATCTTGACCATGTTGATCCGGTTGCCTTGCTCCCTGACGCCGGAATTCTGGCCCGTGACTGGAACGATCTCATTGATTACCATTTTCCGGAAGAACGCTTCGGTCGCCGCAAGCTGGATCTCCAGCTCCTGGCCAATGTCTCTCTGAATACGCTCTTACGCGCCCCTTCAGCTTCCCGGCAGGCAAACGACATATGCCATGGCATCCTGGCCCTGTGCAAGGAGTAAAAAGGCTACCTCGGCCTTTTTTCAGTCCTCGCAGCAGGTGTAAGGATTAATGGTCAAGACAGGGCATAGGGCTGTTTTCACAACCTTGTCGGCTACACTGCCGAACATGATCTTTTCCAGCCCTTTGTAGCCATGGGTTCCCATGACAATGAGATCTCCCTTCTGGTCAGTGGTATAGGATATAATCTGCTCGGCCACATCACCCACCAGCACCTTCCCGCTCACCTCGGTCACGCCTTTTCCCTGGACAAACTGCTCCATCTCCTGACAGAAGGTTCTCATCTTCTCCTCTGCCTGATCAAAGAGGTCTTGTTCAAAATCTGGTATATTCATCTGAGGAACAAAAAAGCCGGAATAATCTTCAAATTTCTGGACAATAAAGACAAAAACCAGGGAAGCCTGGAAACTTCCAGCCATAAAAGCAGCCGATTCTGCTATTATCTTCGAATTATCTGAGAAATCGATGGGGGTCATAACCTTCTTAATCTGTTCGATACTCTTCATGCTACCCTCCTCATTGGTAATATTATTGTCTCCCTACTGAATTTTCTCATAATTTGCAATTCCTTACAAGCAAATTATCAAATCTGATCAGAATGTATTCACTAAGAATAATCAACCCTTTTTCTCCTCTTCAATATTCTGCAGATAGCGTTTCTGGACAAAAACAAGTTCCCCTATCCCCCAAAAAAGAACGACAAAACCAAGGCCCATAAAGAAAACACCAAACTCTTTATAGGGATGGCGATTAAACAGATGAAAAAAGACGACTCCCAGGCCCCAGCAGGCAATGGCTGTCCTGATAAAAGCCAAAAATGTCCTGATATTGGCAAGACGCACCCGCCTGTCATGAACCAGGTGTTCACTAGATGGTATCATGCACCCACCTTTCCACTATTAATTACCAAACAGTCCTTTCAGGCCCTGCTCCAGCAGTTGTTGGGTCGAATCTTTTTTCTCACTCTTCTTCTCTTCACCCTCTCCTTTGTCCAACTGTTTCTGCAGCTCGTTCATGAGAAGATTTTGTGCCTGCGACTTCAAGAGACCAGCCACATCAGCCTCCTCTTTCAGTTCAGAAAATTTCCCTTTGATTCGGTAAGGGATAGGGGTTTTGCCGAATTCCGCCCGACCTGATTCGTCATCACGATCCAATCCCTTGCTAACATAGATATTAAGCAGGTAATCTACCTGCTCATCGGCAAAGTCCACCTCACCCTTGCCATTAACCTTCATCAACTCAGATTCGGCCTTGAGATCATCATTATAGAAGACCCCTTCCCTGATCACCCCAGTGGCGCTAATATGGGCAAAGGCAGTGGGTTCATCGGCAGAGGACTGGATCATCTGTTCCTGATTATACAGGGCTTTGGCCTGGCGAATCACCTTCAGGATCTGCAGTTTTTTGATCGCACCTTCTTGCAGAGCTAAATTCATTTTTCCATTGGCATGGCGAAGAATTGCTTCTTTGCTGTTCCCAGTGGTCTCCAACTGTACCGACAGGATGGCAACGCCGCTTATTTCCTCTTTCCCTGTCATATCACGAAGCAGAGGACCAATATGGACATGATCGAGATCCTTCTTCACCTGCATACGCGGCGTATCCCCACGCACATCCAGTATGGATTCGGCCGAAATGGTGCCGCTGTAGAGCTCTGCCCGAAAGGGTTTGAGCTCAAGCAGTCCATCCTTCCCCTGGGCCTTGAGCTGCACCCGGCTCAACTCGACCCCACTGCTTTTCATGGAATCTGCGGCCAGATCCAGGCGAAAATTCAGGCCCTTTAACAGTTCCACAGGAAAAAGAGGCTGCAGAGACGTTGCTTTCTGAGCGGAAACCTCCGGAGCTGGAGCAGCGGGGGCAGCCTTCTCTTCCTTTCCGGGAGAGACAGAAGGTGTCGCACTTTTGGATGGAACAATTGCATAACGATCGAGATCAAGACGATCCAGCTGCATCTTCAGGTCATAGGCAGGATGCGCCGGATCAACAAGGGTAAAATCCCCCTGAACATTGGCCCCATCGAGCAGGGCCTGGATATCGGAAACAGTAATTGTTTTACCGTCTCCCTGAAATTGAAGCGAAAGAGCTAACTGCTGCAGTGCAGAATCATCTTTCCAAACAGGCTGCCCGAGATTATTCTGCTCCAAAAATTTTCTCAAAGAGAACTCGGGAATCTGCAGGCTTCCCTGGAAGACAGGACCGGCAAAATCACTGACCTCTGCCTTGACAGCTAGAGAAAAATCACCGCTGGCAATGGTCAGATTATCGACCTTTGCCTTTTTCTCCTGCAGGTCAAGGGATGCACTGCTTGTCAGCTGCACTGTTGTCTCCTGCAGACCTGCCGCACTGATCTTGCTGAGCAATGAGAGATTATCCAGTTGAAGGGTCTTGACTGCCAGAGAAAAGGTTATGTCCGTCTCCAGCGTACTCTGCACAGAAAGGACACTGTTACCGCTGCCGGAAGAGGCCAGAATAAATCCAGACTGCAGGTGGAAGGGCTGCCCATCTGCAACCCGCCCCGTCTGCACACTGAAATCTTTGAGTTCAAAGAGTTTTCCCGTCTGCTGGTCTTCATAGCGAACCGTAATCCGAGACAGCGACAGAGAACCAAGATCCAGACTTGGCGCACTCCCCTTCTCCTTCACCGCCTGTTCCTGTGGTGCATCGTCCAGCTCACTGGCTGGAGACGAGGAAGCACTGGGAGCAGCAGCAGGTACCTCCCAGTTTCCCTTGCCCGCCGCATCACGAATCAAATTGCAGTACACGCCGTGCAGACTCAAGCCCTGGATATCCAGACGTTTCTCCCGCAACAGGGGCCAAAGCGACAGTTCCACACTGGCCTCCTCACTGTCGATGAGGATAGTATCAGGAAAATCCGGCCCGGAAAGAACCCGAACCTGTCCCAGAGAAAAAAGGATATCCAGCCCGGGAGTGACCTGCAGATTTATCTCTCCAGGAATATCCACCTGGTAACCACTCTTGTCATGGATAAGAACAGTGATCTTCCCCTTATAGTCATTGGGGTCAAGGACCATGGGCAACAGCAACATGAGTCCAACGACTATCACCACGCAAACCAGCGCAATACCAGCTAACCATTTCAACGCACGTTTCATGAAAGCTCCTTTAGGCCACAAAAGTGGTCCCTTTTCCATTTTCATTTACACTGATTAAACAGATTCCAGCAGGTGGAGAAATTCATCCTCAGTGAGGATTCTCTTTCCCTGCTCCTGTGCCTTTTTCAGTTTAGAACCCGG
Source organism: Desulfocapsa sp. (assembly GCA_030145625.1). Classification (GTDB taxonomy): domain Bacteria; phylum Desulfobacterota; class Desulfobulbia; order Desulfobulbales; family Desulfocapsaceae; genus Desulfocapsa. The sequence goes on from JAQYVF010000078.1 coordinate 5,268, forward strand.
TTTTTCACCTACCACCAGGCAGGTCAGTTTCTTGGTCACTCCGCTTGTGATCTGACCACCATTATCTTTAACCAACTTTTTGGCCTCCGTTCGCGACAGCTTTTTCAGGCTGCCGGTAAACAAGAGGACCTCACCGCTGAGCAGAAGTTTTTCCCTGTTCGCACTCACAATCTGAGGCTGCACACCAGCCTCCTGAAATCGTGCAAACATCTTCTGCACCGAAGGATCAGAGAAGTACTCAACAGTGGATTGGGCTACTTGTTCCCCCAGACTCTCAATTGCAACAAGATCATCCACTGTGGCCTTAGACAAACTTTCCAGGCTGTGGAAAGAACGCTCCAGCAGACTTGCCGTCACCTCTCCCACATAACGAATCCCAAGAGCCGCCAAAAAACGGGACAAAGATGGAGATTTCGCCTGGTTCACAGCGGCCACTACATTTTCAGCAGACTTCTCACCCCAACCCTCAAGGGATGCCAGAGCTTCCTTTTCAAGAAAAAAGATATCAGGAAGGTCCTGAATCAATTCCAATTCAAAGAGCTGCTCCACACTCTTCTTGCCCAAGCCCTCAATATCGAGTCCGGCCTTGGAACAGAAATGGACCAGGGAACGGAGGCGCTGGGCCGGGCAATGGGAATTGAGGCAGCGGGTAACGGCCTCTCCTTCAGGCTTGACAAGCGGATGTGAACAGACCGGACAGTAGGCAGGCATGACAATGGGCTGCTCGGAGCCGTCCCGTTTCTCCACCACGGCCTTGACAATCTCCGGGATCACATCTCCTGCCCGCTGTACGAGCACCGTATCTCCTTTGTGTAAGTCTTTACGCTTAATCTCATCTCTATTATGGAGGGTAGCCCGACTGACCATGACCCCGCCCACATCCACAGGCTCTAAGGTGGCCACCGGAGTCACTGCCCCGGTCCGGCCTACCTGGAACTCCACATCCACAATCCTGCTGGTGGCCTGAATGGCTGGGAATTTACAGGCAATGGCCCAACGCGGAGCCCGGGCCTTACTGCCGAGCCTGGTCTGCAGGGCAAAATCATTGACCTTCACCACCATCCCATCGATCTCATAGGCCAGTTCGTGACGCAGGGCAGAAAGATTGGAAAAATGATCGATAACTGCTGCCATATCAGGACAGAAGCGAATATGAGAGTTTACCGGCAGACCAAGATTGGCAAGAAACTGCAACAGTTCCTGCTGATTCTTACATCCGGTGTCTGATGGTTCCGAGACCCCGTAGACGAAAAAACGCAGTGGCCGCTGATCCGTAATTGCCGGATCGAGCTGCCGCAGGGAACCGGCGGCAGCATTGCGTGGATTGGCAAAGAGCGCTTCCCCGGCATCGGCCCGTTGACGATTAAGCTCAACGAGGCCGAAGCGATCCATGAAGACCTCGCCCCGAACCTCAAGGCGCGGCATCCTCCCATTGCGAAGTCGCAAAGGAATAGAAGAGACAGTTCGCAATTGGGCTGTAATATTCTCGCCCACCTCGCCATTTCCCCGCGTACTGCCCTGAACAAGGATACCTTCTTCATAGACCAGCTCCACCGCCAGGCCGTCCAGCTTGGGTTCTGCCATGTAGTTCGGCGCATCTTCCTGCATGAGAAAGCGGCGCAGGCGATCTTCAAAGGCATGAAGATCCTCATCGTCAAAGGCATTTTCCAGGCTGAGCATGGGCAGGCGATGCCTCACCTGCTCAAACTTATCCAGAGGGACACCGCCAACCCGCTGGCTGGGAGAATCAGGAGTTATCCATTGCGGATGCTTATCCTCAATCTCCAGCAATTCCTGGAAAAACCGATCATACTCACCATCGGAGATCAGTGGATCATCTAAGACGTAATAACGGTGGGAATGTTCAGCCAGGAGGTGACGCAGCTCCTCCAGTCGCTTCAGAGAATCCATCATCCGCTATTTGGGAGGCTGGAGCAGGGTTCCACCCGTGGCAATATTTTCATGCTCCACTTCATCAAGAAAGATCAGTATCGATTCGGGCGATTTCCCCGCTTCTTTTGCTATCACATCGGTCACGCCTTGACAGATGCGACCTTTCTGCTCTGTACTCAACTTTCCTGCCACTCGTATATTGACATAGGGCATACTCTTCTCCTTTTTTGTTTTTCTGTTATAACGATCAATACCAACGTTAGGCAGCACAAGCTTTTTGGCCCTCGATAGACCTATATCTCCTGGGGAATGCACACCATGCTTCACTGAGTATTGATGGTAATCAGAAAAAAGTATACCTTTTTTCTCTTACGCCACCAAGAACTGTTTACTTTCCACCCATTCAACTGCGCAAATCCTGTCTCAGCACATGTTCTCCGTAGGCTGTCACCAGCGTTGCCTCTCGAATCACCCCCACAACCTTACGCGGATTATTCGGTCTGACTACAGGCATCAACGTATAGGGATGTTTGGCAAAAAATTGAAAGACCTGTTCCATATCATCATGCTCACTCACGGTGACCAGATCCCGGCTCATAAAATCAGCAACACACATGTCAGAATGCAGCCGCTCAGGGTGAGCCATGAGCCCTTTCAGATCACGCAGAGTAAGAATCCCTGAAAGCAGCCCCTCTTTATCCAAAACCAGAAAATGAGGAAAAAGGCTTCGTTCAATTTCTTCAATCACCTCGCTTAATGCCATCTGCTCCTTGAGTGTTTGAAACTCCCTTTCCATATAATCCGTCACCCACATGCTCCTCAACAGGTTCACATCATGACCACGAACAATGTTCACGCCCCTGAGGTGAAGCTTAGTCTCATAAATGGAATAGCCATGAAAATAACGGACTACGAGAAGGCTGGCAATGCAGGCCACCATCAGAGGCAAAACCACCTGATAGCTGTACGTAAGCTCAAAGATTGTCAGGATGGCGGTGATGGGAGCAAGTGTTGTCCCGGAAACCACGGCACCCATACCAATAAGGGCATAGTGGGCAGGGAAGATGGAATGTCCCGGCCAGATAGCCTGGGCCAGATACCCCACACAGCCACCAAGCATGGCCCCCAGGACCAGAGACGGGGCAAAAATTCCTCCGCTCATACCCGAGCCAAGGGACAAGCCTGTGGCCACCACTTTCCAAAAAAGGATGATCAGGAGCAGGGAAAGAGAAAAATTCCCGGCCAGGGCATCGTTGATGGTCACATAGCCAACACCCAGGGCACGAGGCATAACAAGGCCCACACAGCCCACCAGCAGGCCTCCACAGGCAGGGGTAAGCCAGGCCGGGACACGCAGCCATTCGTAGAAGCGCGGCAGACTAAACACTACCAGCATGAGCAACAGGGAAAGAAAACCGGCCATGAGCCCCAGGCCGAGGTAGAGCCCCAGTTCCGCACTGTGGTTAAGACTGAACTCCGGGATGGTGAAAATGCAGGCCTCTTGGAGAAAGGGCCGGGCAACCAAGGTACCGGTAACCGCTGCAATGACGATATTGGAAAGACTCATTACCTCCAGATCAAAGAGCAGGATCTCCACCACAAAAAGGGTGCCTGCCATGGGTGCCTGAAAGGTTGCGGCAATCCCTGCCGCCGCTCCGCAGGCCACAGCCAGACGTCGCTGTTCCGTGGACATGTGGAACAGGGAAGTGATGGTAGAGCCAATGGAAGAACCGATCTGAACAATGGGTCCTTCACGACCAAGGGAGCCACCGGCAGAGATCATGAGTGCGGTAACCGCAGTCTTTAACAAGACAACCCGCCCGCGTATCCTGCCTTCAGACAGGGCCATGGCCTCCATCACCTCCGGGACCCCTGGCCCTCGCAGCTCAGGAGCCAGCCAGGTGATCACCGGCCCCACCGCAAGTCCGGCAAGACATGGGATGGCAATCTTCAAGTACCAGGGAGCGGCAGCATAACGGTGACAGAATGCGCCCTCTCCTGACCAGAGCAGATCAATACAAAACACCAGGAGGAATTTGAAAGCAACGGCACCCAGGCCGGCCAGGGAACCTATAAGGAGGGCCAAAACAATGGGAGAAAGGATGGTTTTCAGACTCTGTCTTTGGGAACGTAGCTTGAACATGAAAGACGAACCTCCCGAATCTACGATCTCTACCGTTTTCCAGCTCCTTCAGCTTCCCCGACAAAACAGACCCATATTTTCAGGGAGCTGCTCCTTTTCCACTTCCAGCTCTTCCCCAAAGCGAATCAATTCCTCCAGGGAACAGTTGATAAAGACCTCCGGTACACTATTGCCGGCAGCAGTGACCCCCTGCTTGAGAAAAAGCAAAAAAGTCTGTGCAGCCGCTGGCCGAAAATCATGCAAACTGATGGATTGTCTCCGGCAAAAAGTCTGGTAGCGCTGCCAGTTATAGATGGATCGTTTGATGCCACGATAGATGGTCTTATGAAAATTTTCCAGGAGCATATCCCGGAGGACAATCTCCCGACAGCGTTCAGCCGCTGCCTCCTGCAAGACATGAATCTCTTCATCGCTCAGACTCATGTGCGGCCCATCATCGTCTTCCGTGAGGTAATACAGTGAAGAAAAAAAGGCGATCTCAGGGATTTCACCGGAGTTCCTGACAATGAGCCATTCATCGGCCAGGATATCTTCACGCTCTTCTTCAGTCATTATGATAAGTCATGGTGTACATACACGTCAGAAGTGGTGCTGGACAGTTAGCAATTACTCTTTCTTTTCCAAGCCAAAAACAGAACGGAAGAGGTCCACCTTCAGCTCTGACTGATCCTTACAACTTTCACTTTTCAGGAAAATCACAGGATCATGGAGCAGCCTGGAGACTATGGCAGCAGCCATTTTTTCCACACTTTTGCGTTCCTTTTCACTCAGGTTTGAAAGTCGGGGCAAGGTTCGCTCCAACTCCATGGCGCAGACCTGGTTCCCTTTCTCCCGCAAAGCGGAAATAGTGGGGGTAATGGCAAGGCCTGCCAGCCAGTCCTTAAACTTCAAGGCCTCCTCATCCACTATCCGTTTTGCCTTTACCGCCTCCTTGTCCCGCTCCGCCTTATTCAGCTCCACCACGTTATTGAGGTCATCTATATCGTAGAGGTAGACATTATCCAGGTCATTAAGGGCCGGGTCGAGATCCCGGGGCACGGCAATATCGATGAAGAAAAGAGGCTTGTTCAGACGATTGCGCATCAAGGGTTTTACTTCATCCTTGTGCAGAATGATATTGGGTGCTCCGGTGGAACTGACGATGATATCCACCTGTTCCAATTGATCAAAGAGTTCATCCAGGCCCACAGCACGGCCATTGAAACGTTTTGCCAGACTAAGAGCCCTCTCCAGGGTCCGGTTGGCCACCACAACTTCCCGAGCCCCATTGCCAACCAGGTGTTCGGCTGCCAGTTCGGCCATCTCTCCGGCACCGATGAGCAGGACCCTCTTGTTATCGAGAGAACCAAATATCTTTTTGGCAAGCTCAATGGCTGCATAACTGATAGAGACGGCAGAAGAACCGATACAGGTCTCACTGCGCACCCGCTTGGCCACCGAAAAGGCCTTGTGCAGCAGCTTATTCAGAACAGGACCGGTACATTTCTGTTCCGCAGCCCAGCGATAAGCCTCCTTCAACTGTCCCAGGATCTGGGCCTCACCCACAATCATGGAATCAAGACTGGTAGCCACCAGAAAAAGATGATGGATTGCCTCCTCGTTGCGGTAACAGTAGAGATACTTCTTATACTGCTCAGGAGTAAGAGCATCACCAAAGAGAAAGCGGGACAGTTCTTCCACCACCCGGGTCTCATCCCTGGCAGTGACCATAATCTCCACCCGATTACAGGTGGAAAGGAGATAGTACTCCCGTATCCCCTCTATCCGCTTCAAAGCCTGCAACGGCTCTTCGTAACCGCTGCTCAGAGCCAGTTTTTCACGGATCTCAAGCGGGGTGCTCTTGTGATTGACCCCAAGGAGCAGAATCGTCTCATTGGGCATAGCTATGTACACCCCCAAGCAGATAGGTGACTCCCCAGAGGGTAAAAATCACCGAGGAAAATCCAACAATGGCCATGACCGCTGCCCGCTTACCACGCCATCCCGCGGTAAATCGTTGATGAATCTGGGCCGCGTAGAGAAACCAGGTAATCAGAGACCAGGTCTCTTTGGGATCCCATTGCCAATAGGTTCCCCAGGCCTGACGGGCCCAGACAGAACCGGTAATGATACCAAGGGTAAGAAAGACAAAACCTGCTGTCAAACAATGGCTGTTGAGTTGATCCAGGGCATCCAGGGAGGGAAGACGACTGAAGAAAAAGCCAAATCGTTTACTCTTCAGCTCCCGTTCCTGGAGCAGATACATGATGCCACCAATGAAGGCCAGGGCCAGAAAGCCATAGGCAATGACAGCAACTCCCGCATGAACCGGAAGCCACAGGGACTGCAGGGCTGGGGCCAGCGGCGAGAATTCACGAGAGACAGTGGCTGCCAGCAAGAGCAGAATCACGACCATGAGCGAAACAAAAGTCCCAAAGTTTTTCACCGTGTAGCGCCAGCGAAAAGAGAGGTAGGCCCAAGTGACAGACCAGGCAAAAAAGGTCACAGCCTCATGCTGAGAGGTAATAGGCGTATGCCCGGCAATGAAATACCGGGAAAGGATATAAAGACTCTGCAGGCCCCCCGAACCAATGAGGATCATCCTGGCAATAGTGCGCAGCTTCTCTCGCTGACTGAAAAAAAACACGAGGTAGACTGCAGAAGCAACAAAACTTACCGCCAGTACAACAACAAATAAAAGGTAGTTGATCTCACTCAACATAACACCCTCTCCCGTGGAATAAAACCGTCATTAAGACACCTCTTTCCGAGCACACTCCACCAGACTCGACACATTGACAGTGGAGGGCAAAATAGTTCGCAGCAGGGCTTCAAGTTCGTTCCACTCTTGCTTTCTGATATGAGCAAAGACATCAGCATCCAGGACTCTTTCAAAAATTCGTTTATGCTCTGTTTGCATCCCGCCAGAGGGGACAACCTCCTCACGCAATTTGGCCATCAAGGCCACGAGCTGTCCATACTCAGGCCCATAAGCCAGCTCAAGCTCCTGCCTGATACGTGCTGCCAGGGCAGGACTGCCTCCACCTGTGGCCACGGTAATCAAGAGGTCACCCTGCCTCAGGGCAGCTGGGACCTGAAAGCTACAGGCCTGCGGACGGGTCACCACATTCACCAGGATACCTGAAGCATTGGCTTCATCGAGAATCCGCTCCTGGATCTCATGGATGTCTGTTGCGGCAAACACCAGTTTTGCTCCCTGCAGATCACCATGGCGATATGTTCTCTGCTCCCATTCCAGCAGACCGGCCTTTGCCAGCTCGCTAATCCGTTTCTCTGCCTGGGGGCTGATGACTCGCACAATCGCGCCACAGGGCAAAAGGGATTCCACCTTGCGGGTCGCCACACTGCCGCCGCCGATGACCAGACAGAGTTGACCGTTGATTGCCAGATTGACAGGATAGAGGGCCACCAGTCAACTCCTACTCACGACTTGCGCTGCAATCGATTGATAATAATGATGATCTCTTGGCCATCCTTCTTAATCACCTGTTTGTTAATGGCGATATGATAATCTTTTTTGGCCTTTTCCAGAAACAGGGGCAGACATTTTCTTTTTGCATCATGAGCCAGGAAAATAGAGCCTCCGGGCTTCAGATATCTCTGGAAGACATCAAGCAAAGGCTCGAAAAATTCCTCACGAAAGAGAACCTCTGCTGCGGCCAGGAAATCAAAGGGTTCTAACTCAGGCGGATCCAGCCAATCTAGATGCACACAGTTCACATCCGTAAGCCCTGAAGCTGCGACACTCACCTTCTGAAAATCCATGATGATATCTTCATAATCGGAAAGGGTAACATCGAAACCGCATGCAGCAGCAGCTATCCCGGGAGCCCCCAGCCCAGCCCCAATTTCCAACAATCTCTTCCCCTTAGGATCCGGAAGAGAGGCCAGGACATAGGAAAGGACCATAGCTGCCTCCCATAGCTTTACCCAGAAGGGAAACTCAGTCACATCAGCGAAGGGATCTTTACCATCAAGAAACTCTTCAATATCAGCTACCTTGAGCAAACGGACGGTCTGCTCTTTTACAACCAACTTGTCAAATGTCAATTTATATCGCGCACGGATGCGGTTATAGATTTTCCGTTCTTCTTCCGGTAATGTTCTGATATCCATAAAAGGTGTCTCCAGGGACAACTAACTGGTCATAAAAGTATAGAGTAGGCCTCCACTGGAGAGCAGAAGGCAGTAGTAGCCAAACCATTGCAGGCGATTTCTACGAACAATGTCTAAAAGCAAAATAATAGCAAAATACCCACAAATGGCCGAAGCAACTGTACCGGCAGCAATCATAAGCAGACTGCCGGATTCAGGAGGATGCCGAAACAGTTCTTTGGATTGCAGAACCACTGCCCCAAGGATTGCAGGAATGGACATGATAAAGGAAAAACGGGCCACGACTTCCCGATTTAAGCCCAAAGCCATCCCGGCAAAAATAGTGGACCCTGAGCGGGAAAGCCCGGGAAATATTGCCATGGCCTGGGCACAGCCTATGATCAGTGCCCTGGGACAATTCAGGCTCACCGACCTCTCTTTGAGATAGTGGGCAACGGACATGATCATACCGGTGACAAAAAGCATGCAGTAGACCAGCAGGATATTGTTGAATATTGCATCTATGGAATCCTTAAGCAGAAGCCCGACAACCACTGCCGGCAACGTGGCCACCACCACATAGATATCCCAGTAAAAAAAACGCTTTAACTCTTCATCAGCCCGGCCCTGAAAGAGAGCCAGAGGTGCTGCCAACATAGCAGACAGTTCTTTACGAAAGACTATACAAACAGAAATCAGCGTACCGAAATGAACAAAGATATCAAAGGCCAGCCCCTGTTCCTGAAATTCGAGGAGCTCAGATACCAGGACCAGATGTCCGGAACTGGAAATGGGCAAGAACTCGGTCAATCCCTGCACCGCCCCCAGTATTATTGCCTTAATGATCTCCACATATTCCTCTCTGGCCTTACACTGTGAAGACCCATCATTTTTCCAACACTGCCTCTTACAGGCCGGTTCTCAAAACACAAAAAAGGGCCGATTGATGAAACATCAATCGGCCCTTGTAAACTAACTAAAAAACTGGGTTATGTCAATTAGCAACCCTCGATGGCAGCACCACCGCTCTTTTTAGCTTTTACAGTTACTTTATCACCAACTTTCAGGCTGTCAGCCTTCTTACAGGTCATGGTTACGACGTCGCCAGCAACAGCATCAACGGTACATTTTACTTTAGCAGCCATACCAACACTTACGGTGCTTGCAGCAAAAGCCAGAGCCAGTACTACAGATACGATACCTTTTTTCATTTGTGTTTTCTCCTCAGTAACGGTTTTAAATTTTCTGTAATCACCCAGAACAATATCACCATGATTCAAAGCATCAGTATAGATAGGAGCCTAACACTTGTCAACCAAAATAAGCAGGATAATGAATGCTAATTCATTATTTTTTTAATTGCATTCTCCAGCACTGCGTGCGATACGTAGCCCGCATATTCATCGACAATGACCCCCTGACGGTTCACCAAAAAGGTGGTGGGAACACCCACCACTCCGCCGAAACCTTTGGCCGTTGCTCCATCTGCCATCAACACCGGATAATTAATAAAACGTCTTTCAACCAGTCGTTTGACTACCCTCGGGCCACCCTGATCAAGCGAGAGAGCGACCACTGAAAACCCCTTCTTTCCATACTGCTCCTGGAGATCAATCAGATCGGGAATTTCCTGCATACAGGGAGGGCACCACGTGGCAAAAAACGTTATAAGAAGGGCCTTCCCTGCAAAACTGCTACTATTGATATTGGCTCCAGTCACCGCGTCAGGAAGGGAGAAAGAGGGCATTTTCTTTGCCGCCGCCGAAGCCGTCTCCACTAACAACAGCAGACACACAACACAGACAAACAGTATCCCAACATAATGGGAACATTTAGATTGTTTCACAAGCTGAATCCTCTCTAATAAATTAGGGACCTTGATAGAAAACAAAAAAGCACCTTACTCTTCCACAGAGTGGTGCTAAAATCATATTCCATCTCTTGAGAAAGTCAACCTGCAAAGCACTCTCTACAAAAAACTGCATGTACTGCCAGCACCCTCAATTCGGCTTCTGCCCACACCTTACCTCCTGCCAAAAAAGACAAAAAATTCGACCAGTAAAATTTTTTCACGGGAAATGCTGTTCGGAAAACCATTTTATGGTAAAGTAACATTGATTTCTCTTATTGGTGTCCCAGAGACAGCCCACTTTTTTCCATGTATTATCAAGGACAAGACCTAATCATGATCAGACTTTTTTCTGCATGCTCCTTCTTCCGACTCCCAACCGCCGCCTTTTTTATCCTCCTCACCTCCCTTATCACAACCAATCTGCACTCCGCTGAACTGGTGGACCGCGTGGTCGCGGTGGTCAATGACGACGTAATCACCATGTCCGAAGTCGATGAGGAAGGGAGAGGATTTTTTAAGAAAATTACGGAACAGGCTCCGGTTGCCCAACAGGAAGAAGCCCTTCGCCGAGCCAGAGAAGAGGTCCTCAATAACCTGATCGACAAAAAACTGATATCCCAGGTAGCAGCCAAACAAAATGTCAGCGTCTCCGACGAGGAACTGCAGGCAGCAGCAGAACAGATGCTCATCAATAACAAAATCGACAGGGCAACCCTCGACGCCCAGCTTGCACAGATGGGCATGGCCTATGAAAGCTACCTCGGCACTCTGCGCAATCAAATCCTGCAGAGCAAACTGGTCAATTATGAGATCCGTTCTAAAATCATCATCACCGACAATATGATACTCGACTATTACGACACCCATTACACCAAGCATGTAAGCCAGGGCGGATACTACCTCATGCAGATGGGTTTCATATGGGGTCGGGGTTCCGGCACAAACGGTTCCGTACCGGCCAAGTATGCCGACAAGGTTGATGCAAAAAAACGGGCAGAACGCGTGCGCAACCTTGTCCTCAACGGGCAGGACTTCCGCACCCTGGCCCAGAAATTCTCCGATCTGCCCTCAGCCGCTGACGGTGGAGATCTCGGCGTCTTTGAAGAGGACGAGATGGCCCCCTACATGCGGGACGCTGTCTTGAAGCTCAACCCCGGAGAGATCAGTGAAGTGATCGAGACACCATCCGGCTACCAGTTTTTCAAACTCCTCTCCAGCCAGGACGGACAGATCGTGGTTCAGGCCTCCTTTGAATCAGTTAAAGAGGAGATCAGGAACAAGCTCTATGAGGAGCAACTCAAAAGTGAATTTGACCTTTGGGTTAAGAAACTGAAAGAAGACGCATACATCAAGAAACTTTGATCTTTAAACAAAGAAACAAGGGTAAACTTAATGTCTGAGGAAAATACAGTGGAAGAATTACCGGCGCTGGGCACCTTTTTACGCGATCAGCGTGAAGAAAAAGGAGTTTCACTGAGTGAGGTAACTGAGGTCACAAAGATCTCAACAAACGTACTTGAGGCCATTGAAAGTGATGCTTACGGCATCTTGCCGGCAGCAACATTCAGCCGTGCTTTCTATTCCATGTATGCAGAATTTCTTGGACTAAATCCGGAAGAGATTCTCGCCAGATACCTTGAAAATAGTGGGCAGAAACCATTCTCAAGAAAAGACAACTGCAAGCCGCCATTAAAAAACAGCAAAAAAATCAGCTCATTTGCAGAACCAGGTTCTTTCTCTTCCGCCGCCACAATGAATATTATCATTGTGGCAATACTCATCGCAGTGGCCGCAGTCTGCTGGTCTCTCAGCTGGAATCCAGCAACCTACATCAGCCACAGACTGCACAACCTGAAGACTTCCCTCCCATCAGAACTGGAGTTGACAACTGAACCAAGTCCCCAAGATGAGCCCCTTGCAAAAAACACCCAAGCTTCTGCCCCTGCACTCCCTGCCGAACTCCAGACAATTGCTCCCAACATCGCCCCCCCCCCTGAAACAACAGAGCATTCGGTCACGCCAGAACCCCCAACTCTCCCTGTCATCGCCTACCTTCTTGAAGGCCAATTCAACATGAATGGCACTCTACAAATCACACTCGATGACGGCTTTGTTTTAGAAAAAAGTTTTATAGCCGGACAAATACTACAGTGGAAGGCGAACGACAAAATAGTTCTCGTCATGCCTGAAGAAATCAGCGGCACCCTTTTCCTCAACGGAATAGAGATTCCCCTGCCGGAAGCAAACACCGGGCAGCGACGCCTGACCCTTCCAGAAGATCTTCTTGATTAGGCTCGCGTCAACACGCAACTGACTAAAAGATGGTCCCCAAATGTCCGATATTCACCAGCTATCAAAAGCAGTTTCGGACAGAGGCCCTAAGCAGCAGCTGGAGTCTGCAGCCATTATTCTTGACTGCCGCGAACATGGCGAATCAGACCTTATCGTTACCTTTTTCTGCCGCCACCACGGGCGCCTGACCGGTATTGCCAAGGGCGCGAAACGGAGCAAAAAACGATTTGTCAACAAACTGGAAATCTTCACTTCTCTCCTCATCCGCCACACCCTCCCAAAAAATAGCCAACTGGCCTTTATTGCAGAGGCTGAACTTCTAGAAAGTTTTCTTGCCCTTCGTCAGGACATCCTCTGCTACTCAACAGCAAACGTTATCCGTGAGTTTACCCTTTTGGCCACTCAGGAGATGGAGGGAGACAAAGAACTTTACCCCCTTTTACTCTGGGCCTTTACCAGCCTGGACAGCGGTCGACCTCCCCAAGCCATCCTCATCCTCTTTCTGATCCGATTTTTCACAGCCATCGGTTACAGCCCGCAACTCCACCGTTGCCTAGACTGCAATCAGGAGATCCATGAGGCTGAGACCTACACTTTTCACGCTGCAGCCGGAACCATCCGCTGCAGTAGCTGCAACAAAGGAGAAAAGTCAAACACCACCCCACTCTCCTTAGGCACCCTCAAATCACTGACAGCTGCACAAGACCAGCCCCTGCACAGACTCCAGCGCCTGCAACTTTCCCCCCACAGTCAACAAGAGGCCCTCTCCTTTCTCCACCACTATGGCCGCCAACTTTTCCAGCGAGAGATCGTCTCCTGGTCATTCCTCAAGACCATTTCCTCAGCCGGCAGCAAGAACAGGCAACAGTAACGGGTAACAAGCAACGCTTCAGGTGGTTGCGCACAGGATAGGATGATGTGTTGTGGAATAGCAGTATCAACGAGGGAGGTTGCTGCAGCGAAGTTTATGACAAACTAAAGGTTCAACCTGCAAGATTGAACCAACATGGAAGATGAGGCCCTGCATCAGCAGATTTCAACGAGCAGATTTCTGTCCAGGCAAGAGCGGTTTCTGCCGCGAACAGACTCGTCACATGGACAACACAGTCAGGCGGGCCGAACCAAGACCTGTTCGCGGATAAATCCGCTCCTACCCCTGAGGAAAAGCACAACATCTTTGACTCAGCCTGCTCCTAACTTTTTCCTGACAGGGGGTGAGCTGACGAAAGCCAGAGTTGAAACAAGGTTTGCAATAATCAAATGGTTCAATCTACAAGATTGAACCGGCACAGAAGCTCTCGCAATCTCCAACCACTACAACACATAGTAACGGCTTAGCAGCACATCGTGCATACCTGATGTGCTGATGAGTCGTTACAGATAACGGATTTCTCCGCTGTGCTCAATGGACGTGGTTCCGTCATCATGATTGAGGAGAAGCGCCCCGTCATTGGCAACAGCAGCAACAACGGCCTCATACTGAGGATGCTGCATAACATCATAGCCAAAAACAACCCGTTTCCCCAGAGTATCAGACAACTCTTTCCAACGCCTGAGGAGCGGATGCTCTTCGTCATACTCCCCTATACCGTTACGTGCCAGCCACTGCTCCTCTTCTAAGAAAAGAAGACCGATGGACCAGCGTAGCTTAGCAAGGAAAGAGAGTGCAAAGGTTGAAATATCAACAGGGTGTCCCAGAAACTGAGAGAGTGAAACTGCCGATCCCTGAAGCTCCGGAGGGAAGGAGTCGTTATTGAGATTCAAACCAAAACCGAGAAGATGATAATTTTCTCCATGCACCGGGCTGCGAAATCCTTCAATGAGAAACCCGGCCTGTTTTTTTCCTTGCAGGAGGACATCGTTGACCCAGCGGATTGAGGCACAGGACGCCCCCTCCTGGTGCAGGGCCTCGCAGCAGGCAATCCCTGGTATCAGCGGCAGCAACTGTCTGAAAGGCGGAAGAAAGGTGTCGGCAATAATCAGGCAGCCCCAAAGCCCTCCAGGTGGAGCATGCCATGAGCGGCTGAAGCGTCCTTTTGAGAGGTGAAGGGAAGACGCTAAAATCAGAGTTCCATTGGCGACAGAGAGATTACTTTCTTCTTGAGTGGTGATGTGATGGCGTGCCTTATCCATAGCACGGTCGAGGGACGGGTAAACATGAATGACAGATCCGACACAGGCCCCGTGGCGAAAAACGACGTCACTCTCCAGACTGCTTTCCTGCTGCCGCCGAGGGAGTTCCATTGCAGAGACGTATTTATTCAGGGCCTCTGGAGTCAGAGGAGAAAGAGTGTTCATCAATGAGATACCGGAATTGTCGGAGTCAGGATATTTTTCAAAGAGAGAGCGAGGTATTCCTGCAGGAATTCTAAAAAAAGAGGATGAAAATGAACACAGCTATCGAACCAGGAAAAA
>JAQYVF010000202.1 GCA_030145625.1 Desulfocapsa sp.
GTATTCCAGAGACGCTGCTTTCTGGATTGTTTTTCTCTGCAAATTTTTCCTGTCATGAGCATCCTCCTTATTTATATTTTGGTTGCGATACCATGACATGAGATGGAGGAGAAAAAAAGATGTGGTTCAGTTGGCGCTTACCGTAATCTTACCATCAGCACCATCAGTCAAACGAGTTATAGTCAATTCTGGTGTTTGAAAAAACATACTCAAATGACCGCCCTGTCGAATTCGCCTTCTTCTAATTGTTCGACTCGTTCTCCATCTTTGAATTGAACACCTCTTATCACTTCTGCCAGCAGCTTGAAACCTCTCATCTTTCGCCATCTTTTCTGAGCACTCTGGCCAAGTTTATAGACCATGGACAGGATTGTATGTCTGGCTACGCATCCCCTTGTTTTCGCCGTCCTCAAACGAACCGTAGCAAACGTTGACTCAATGGGGTTTGAAGTCAGTATATGTTGCCAATGTGCTGCACGGAAATCATAAAAAGCCAGCATCTCATTTTTATCTTTTTCCAGACACTCCATTGCCTTGGGCAATTTGTCCTTGTATGTGGCAATGGCAATCCCAAAGGCTTTGTAGGCATCATCTTTGGTTGGTGTAATCCAGATCTCGTGCAAGGCCTGCTTTACCTTTGGCTGGGTCAGCCTGGGAAGCTTGTTGAGTACATTTGCTGTCTTGTGGACCCAGCAACGCTGATGTACCGTTTCTGGGAATACTTTGCTCAACGCTTTCCAAAATCCAAGGGCTCCATCACCAACAGCCAGTTTAGGGGATTGTTTCAGTCCTTGCGCTCTTATACGTAGCAGAAGTTCCGGCCAACTCTGGTCAGATTCCCGGTAACCATCCTCAATGGCAATGAACTCTTTCTGGCCATGTTCAGTGACTCCAATAATGACAAGAATACATTGCCTGGCATCATCACTTCGAATATTGAAATACACACCGTCTGCCCAGATATAAACATATCGCTTTGACCCCAAACTACGTCGACTCCAAGCTTCGTGTTCTTCCTCCCATATCCGTTTACAGCGACTGATTGTTGATGCTGACAAACCCTTTGCATCAGATCCCAGAAGAGTCTGCAGTGCCTCCTGAAAATCGCCGGTTGAAATACCTTTGAGATAGAGCCAGGGTGATACGTCTTCGACACTCTTGGTCTTTCTCAGGTAAGGCGGTAAAAAGGCAGAGTTGAACTTGATCCCTTGACCACTTTTGTCACGAACCTTTGGAACTCTTATCTTAACTGGTCCGATTCCTGTCTGAATCTCTCGTTCCGGTAAATATCCATTACGGACTACCTGTTGATGTCCCAGCCCACTCCTGAGATCTGCATACTGACTGAGAAGCTGCTGCAATTCAGCTTCAACGACATCAGCAATCAGTTTCTTGGCTCCGGTACACAGCAACTCAGTCAACGGATCCTCTGAAATCTCTCCTGGCTTTTTAAGTGCAATGATTTTATTCTTACTCATGACGTATCCTTTTTTTGTTGGAATTTAGTTTTCGCGGACTAATCCCAACAGGATACGTCATTTCTTTTTCCATGGCTCTCTCAAACACCATAATTCGATCATAACTCTCCGATTATTAACAGGAACCTCACTTATGTCAATTCGTACCTCCTCGCAGGATAAGCTCTCATCCGACGGTCTGGTTAGAGCAAAACTTTACCACTGACAATTTATATCCGGGAATAGGCTTAATAAGGCTGTTACTAACATCTTTGATAAAGGCATGGTTATGAAAACAAGGGTTACTGATACCCACATATAAGCGCCGTTGCTACACCATCATCTGAATTCACACATGTGAGTGTCCCTGAAATGAAGTCGACTCCTCCAATAATGGAGGACTGCATGACCCTTGTTGTTCCACCGTTGACATAAATACCGGCAGATGTGGCGTTGGCAGATATATCCCCTTTTAGTGTGCAATGGCGAATAATCACTGTAGAGGAAGTGTTGTAAACGGCGTAACTTTTCGTTTCTTCTGGCTGCGGGCCTTTGAGCGATCCCTCAAACGCGGTCGCAGTCACATTGTACAAGCTTGGTGAGGAGGAGGAATTATATACTCCAACATTGTAGTACCCGTTTCCAAATGCAGTGGCGGTTACATAGGTCATGCTTGGGGAAGAGGAGGAGTTATATACTCCGTAACTAGCAAATTCTCCGGATCCGGTCGCAGCTACATTCATCATTTTTGGGGATGAGAAGGAGTTATATACTCCGTAACTTTCAATTCCTCTGGAGGTCGCAGTTGCGACCACATCGGTCATGTTCGGAGAAGAGGAGTTAGTGTTGAGCACGCCGTAAATGTACGTTCCCCTGGACGCGGTTACGGTCACTTCGTGTATGACCGGTGAACTGTTATTGTTATACAAGGCTATCGAATAACCTGCGAGCCCTTTGTTTTCTATAGTCAAGTTACTAATGGTGGCGTTATTCGCTCCTGTAACTATGGCTGATGTTTCAGGATCATTTGAACTGATTGCACCGGTCAGGGTTGTGGCATCTTGACCTGCCCCGGCTATGTTCACAAAAGGTTTCATTGCGAAAGTCTGGATGATCGTGTAAACACCTGGGCCAATAAACACCAAGTATGGATTATCGGCGGTAGCATTGGTAATAGAATTTATCGCCATAACAGGGTCAGTAAAGTCACCACCCTTGGCTGAAACGGTGACGACATTCATCAACTTTTTTGTTGTGTTAAGTGGAATCACGACTACCCTGTCAGCACCAATAGCATGGGAACTGAAAAGAATGCCAGCAATAATCATGAGAAATAGTGTGAAGTTTTTCACAACTCTTACCCCCTTCAAATAAAAATCAAACCACCTAACATACAAGGAAACCTGACTATCTTTTAAAGACCTGTGGCTTTCGGCCCCGACTTCACAGCAGGAGTGGCTTCATCTATTACTAATATTCCCCTTAACTAATTATACATTTCAAAAAAGGAAAAAGTCAAAATTGATGAAGTTAGCAACTTGTAATTTAAAGTCTTTTCCAAAGAGTGCCAAGTTGAGATATGTCATAAATAGAAGAGGACCATTACAAGAGGAGTTTGAACTGTCTGAGCGAAGCGAGTTTTCAAACTCCCGACATCTTCTATGGTGCACCCCACAAGGGGGTACTCTTTTTGTCCTCCCTTGTGGGGGATAAACTCCAGGAAGTCCGAAGGACCCAGGGACAGGGGTGACCTTTCTTTTGCTTCGTTTTCTTTGGTCAAACAAAGAGAATGAAGAGATCGCGGATAAGGTGTAGGAGGGTCTTTGTTTGATTCATGTGGCCCCAAAAAAGCAGTGCCAACATATCCTTTTATATGCTAAAAACGCCTGCTATCCTCATCGTACAACTATACGAAAGCCAACAAATCTCCTAAAATCCCCCCATTCATGGATGAAAAGATTTTAAGGAGCCCTTCTACTGTTTTTTCAACCCTTGACACCACCTACTCTTTCAGGTCATTTTTGAAAAGCTTATATACATTAATCATTCGATAAACAAAGCCGACCAGCAATGCCATATTGACGAGGATGATAAAATTAGAAGCAAAAATCATCATGATGAAATGGAAAGGATCGTTCAGCTTATATGCTGCCCTAAACAAACTGATACCGTAAGAC
>JAQYVF010000184.1 GCA_030145625.1 Desulfocapsa sp.
GGACTCAAAATCCAGCGGGGGCAACCCCATGTCGGTTCGATTCCGACCTCCGCACCAATGCCAGGAAGGTGTAACTCTTTGATTACTAAGGGGTTACGCCTTTGTTGTTTCTGGTGCATCGATATGACCTTCTCTTCTTATCTACTGTAGATTATTGTCATAGTAGCCTAATAGTAGCTTTTTTGTGTCGTTGTTATTTTGAAATAGCTCCCTTGTTGTACTCTTTGTCTATTCATCACCTCCTATCCGGTTGCCTGGGGTTGTCTTGATGTGTCAGGAAATTCTGTTTTTTTGCCTCAGACAAAAGCCTGGCTAGAACACGAGTTGAATCTACAAGCAATTCTGAATCGTATGGAGTATGGATATTTGATTCCACCACTGAGCAGTCCACTCTTATTTTATGCCCCTTGTCAATAGCCTGTACTTGAGCATAGCCGACGAGAATCAGGTTGATATGTTCCCAGGTTTCTTTAGATATTGCCTTGATCCCTCTCTGTAAGGCTGACTTTTCGAATGATTTACCATAGTCACTTCTGCAGAACTGGCCATAGGCCCTGGAATCTGCCAGATGAAAAGCAAGCCACCGGTAACTATAGCCCTCGTTTTGTTTTATGATCGCGGCTCGGATTACCTGCTCGGCAGTTATGCCGTTTGCGCCAACATTATTATCCGTGATGCCGAGATCTTGTAAGGCCAAGTCGTATATGCTACTGTTACTATCGAGTATTTTGCTGATCATAAACAAAAGGAACTGTGATGAATCCCTATATTGCCGATACATTACCTCTACAAGATCTGGATTATCAGATGCTCTTTGGCCTGGTGGGTAGTGCCAATGCTGAGCTTGCCCGTTACGATGGGTTGTTGCAAGGGATCCCCAACCCTGCGGTAATGTTGTCACCACTAACCACTCAGGAGGCGGTACTCTCCTCTAAAATTGAAGGTACACAGGCAACCGTGGATGAGGTGCTTGAGCAGGAAGCAGGATTGATAAAAGAAGGGGAAAAGTACAAAGACATTCAGGAAATATCAAATTATCGAGAGGCTCTTTTTCGGGCAGCTGAATATTTGCATGATTATCCTATTCGATTAGGGCTTATCCGTGAGATACATAAAATCCTGCTCAATTCTGTTCGGGGAAAAAGTAAAACTCCGGGCGAATTTCGAATAGATCAGAATTGGATTGGCAGAGCTGGGTGTCCCATTGAAGACGCATCATTTGTTCCGCCTGATCCGGTGAGACTGCATGATTTCTTAAGTGAATGGGAAGAGTATATCGGTTTTGATGATATAGATTTTTTACTGCAAACTGCGGTTGTTCATGCACAGTTCGAATTGATCCATCCATTCAAAGATGGAAACGGGCGGATCGGAAGAATTTTAATACCACTATTTCTATTCTCCAAAAAGAAACTGTCCCAACCCATGTTCTACTTAAGTGAATATCTGGAATCAAATCGTGATGAATATTATCAGCGCTTGAGAAATATTTCCGAGGAGCAGGATTGGAACGGCTGGATTGCGTTTTTTTTGAAAGCAATTATCTACCAAGCCAAGGAAAATGGTCAGCGGGTGAAAACGATAATGTCTCTTTATGATAATATGAAAAACAGGATCCACGAAACCACACATTCGCAATATTCTGTCTATTTACTCGATGCACTTTTCAATAAGCCCATATTTAAAACATCAGATTGCGCAAATCGGTTGCTTGCAGAGTATGGAATTCATAAACAGACAACGTTGGGATTGTTGCGACAACTTAAAGAAGAAAATATTTTATTGGAGCTCCAGGCTGGAAGTGGCAGGAGAGCAGCGACACTCTGTTTTGTTGAGTTGGTCAATCGGGCTGAAGGGCATCAGGTACTATGATACGGTTGTTGAGCGCCTGCGTTTAACTAAATATTTTGTTTAGTGCAAACGCAGTTGCACGCTCAACAAAATATTTAGTTAAGTTCCCACACGCAACAAAAAATGGTCACAGTAGAAGCACAAGAAGATGCGAGATTTTTTGCTAATATTACAACTCAATAGTCTGTGAAATTAAAAAATTTTGATATTGTTGAAACATTGTTACAACAAATACAATTTTGGCTGATAGCATTTTTTTATTTATCGATAGGATACTTCGTAAATAGCACTGGACTTAAAATCCATCGGGGGCAAACCCATGTCGGTTCGATTCCGACCTCCGCACCAATGCCAAGAAGCTGCAATTCACAAACATCATGGGGATTGCAGCTTTGTTGTTTGTAGTGCTTTGATATTGATTTTTCTGGTCACTATCATCCCCAATTTGTAATTTCCTACCAGCCATCTATCAAGTGAAGGATAGGCGATGCCCAATGTCTGATTAGAAACCAACAGTTAAATTGGGTAACTCTTATATTTTATAAGACAATACTTAATTATGTCCCATTTTCTTGAGGATTTTTGCGGAAGTGTGGGGCCTTTTGGTTGTTGCCATCCGCTGTGGCTGGAGTCGTGCTTTCCTCCTTGCTACTTTCCCAACAGAAAGCGAGTTTTTATCACGTCACTCATTTATTTAACCTCTTTTTTCAAGTGGCTGGTGAGGCGGTTCAGGGCTGGCGAGCGATCATTTTTGGCAATTTTTACTTCCAGTAAGCTGAATCCTGCAGAATAGGCCCGAGCCCGATCAAGGGCTGAGTCAAGGTCCTGCTCCGTTTCTACCAGAAAGCTTATTCCTGCCCCTAACACCTCAGGGAGCTTGCAGTAGTGCCAGAGATGGACATCATTGAATGGGCCATCCAGCATGGGCCGTTCCGTACTATATCCCTCGTTGTTTAATAGAATGACAATGGCGTTAATGCCGTATCTGGCAATGGTGGACAGTTCCATGCCGGTCATTTGAAAGGCGCCGTCACCTACCAGGACTATGGGTCGAAGGGCAGGATTGGCATAGTGGGTGCCGATGGCTGCGGGAACGGCAAAACCGAGAGAGGCATAATATGCTGGTGAAAGAAAGTCGGTGGCCTCATGAATGTAGAGGTCATTAGCCGCAAAGAGGGCATCCCCCACATCGGCAATTACAATGTCGGCGGCGGTGGTGAAGGCGTTGAGCCGTTCAAAAAGGCGCTTGACTGTAATTTTTGTTTTGGCAGCCGCCACAAAGGGCTTCGGCTTGTCCGGCACCGGGTGTTCAATTTGGCGGTGTTTGATATCTGCGTCGATCAGGCCATGGAGAAAATCGGGAAAAAAGACGTTCTTGTAGCTGTGGTGATGGATGGTCAGTTTTTCACTGGTGGCGTAGATTGATTTGGTTGCGTCTATCTTGGCTGTGTAGATACCAAGGTTCAGGTCGGTAAGGAATGCCCCAAGGAAAATAATGCAGTCACTTGTTTCGACAAATTCGGTGATTTCTGCCAACCCTGTTGCACCTTCATAAATACCCAGCGAACATGGCAGATTGTCCGGGATGACCGACTTAGCAAGGATTGTCGAGGCGACAGGAATGCCGGTTTTTTCAGCCAGGCGTATCAGTGCGTTTTGCAGTCCGAAGCGGTGGACCTCTACACCGGCAAGAAACACCGGGCTTTTTGCGTTATTAATAATAGCGGCGGCCTCTCCCACGGCTTCTTTCAGGGCATTCTGGTCGCTTGTTGTATCGGAATGGCGATGTTTGTGGGCATGGGTGCTTTCTCTGAAAACCATATCCCGAGGCAGTTCTATGTAAACAGGTCTTTTATGTTTTAAGGCGGCATGGATGACCCTATCGATTTCTTGCAGGGCGATGCTGGGGTCATCGAGAACTGTTGAGGCAACGGTAAATTCGGCAAAAATTTTCTTTTGGGAGCCGAAGTCACGGATTTTATGATGGAGGAGCGGATTGTTCTCTTGCTCCCTTATCCCGGGCGCTCCACTGATTATGATGACCGGGGATTTCTCGGCAAAGGCCTGCGCCGTGGTATTGGTCACCTTCAGGCCGCCAACTCCATAGGTTACGCAGACCGCTCCCAGACCTTTGATTCTGGCATAGGCGTCCGCGGCGAAACCCGCCCCCTGCTCATCGCAGGTATTGATCACCTCCACCTGATCACTTCTGCTCATCAGGTCATAAAAGCCAAGGACATAGTCGCCAGGTATCCCAAAGACGTTCTCAACCCCATGCCGGTGCAGTTGTTCTATCAGGTAAGTTCCTATTTGATATGTTTTTGGCATTGT
Source organism: Desulfocapsa sp. (assembly GCA_030145625.1). GTDB lineage: Bacteria > Desulfobacterota > Desulfobulbia > Desulfobulbales > Desulfocapsaceae > Desulfocapsa. The sequence goes on from JAQYVF010000184.1 coordinate 4,183, forward strand.
AACCCTCGTTGTTACATGATGATAGATGATCCGAAATCACTATGTGCGGAGGATGTCCCGATACACAAAGAGAAGCCGGTCAAGGTCCTTGATTGGCCAGCTGGCCAATCGGTGTTACCAGAAGCGCTGCAGCGAACAGCGCAACTATTGTAGATGTGCAAATTTGAAAGACTATTTTTTTTCATATTTAACTCCCTCACTTCCTTAACTGCGTTGATGTTTGAGCGAGCAGGTAATAAATGAAAGCCGGGATTTCCACCCTAAATATGCAATGGATAGACGTTGTATTAGGCTGTACAAAAGTAAGCGCCAACTGAACCACATCTTTTTTTCTCCTCCATCTCATGTCATGGTATCGCAACCAAAATATAAATAAGGAGGATGCTCATGACAGGAAAAATTTGCAGAGAAAAACAATCCAGAAAGCAGCGTCTCTGGAATAC
>JAQYVF010000171.1 GCA_030145625.1 Desulfocapsa sp.
CAGAGGGGAGAGGTTGGCTTCTGTGATTATTTTGCGTGTCCAGCTTTTTCAGGAGGGGTGCCAGCGCACCTGACATTACTGAGCAGGCATTAATGAAGGATGATGCCTCGTTCTCGGAGTTCGGTAACGATGGTGTTGACACACTCACGCAGGGGGAGTGTTCCTGTATCTAGTTCGATATCCGGATTTTTGGGTGCCTCATATGGAGAGGAGATACCTGTGTAGTTTTTTATTTCACCGGCCCTGGCCTTTTTGTATAGTCCTTTGACGTCCCTTTCCTCACAAATTTCAAGGGGGCAGTTGCAGTAAACTTCAATGATGTTTTCTGACCCGATAATTTTTTTGACCCGTTCACGGTCAGCTTGCAGGGGAGAAATAAAAGCAGTGAGTGAAATAACGCCGGAATCAAGAAACAGATTTACCATTTCTGCGATGCGCCGCATATTCTCACTCCGGTCTTCCAGGCTGAAGCCCAGATCACCACAGATCCCGTGCCTGACATTGTCGCCGTCAAAGACATAGGTGCGGCAACCCATGAGATGGAGGCGTTCTTCAACGGCATGGGCGAGGGTGGACTTTCCGGAACCGGAAAGTCCGGTAAACCAGAGGTTGACGCTCATATGGCCGTTAAGTGTTTCACGGCGGGGACGGCTGACGGCTGCACGATGTCTGACTACATGGGGTGATTTGGACATTTTATTGGAGACTGAGGGCTGAAGGCTGAAGGTTATAATTTTTTTGATGCCAGGATTTTTGGCTCAATCAAAGAGGCATTGTTTTAGTGAGGAATCCTATCCGATTTCTGATTATCAATGCGGGAGACAGATTAAATTTTTCTTACAAAGGTAGGGGACTGAATTTTTTTGGTGGCTTTTTGCGAAAATCATTCTGTCTCCCGGCGGCGTTAAAGAAAAATAAAATCAGTCCCCTCTTTCACTCTTTCAACGAATTATTCAAGAAAGTGGCTGAGCTTTGTGGGTAATTTAGAAGAAAACGATTTGACAAGTTTACTTGATATTTTAATTCTCGCAAAGAGCCAAATCCTTCCCTTCTCTTTCCTTAACAAAACTTCTCTCTGAGGTAGGGCAGCAGGGTGTCTTTAATCTCTGGATGGTCCAAGGCAAAGGCCAGGTTGGCCATCTGGAATCCGGCCTTGTCTCCGCAGTCAAAGCGAGTTCCTTCGAAACGGTAGCCGAAAATTGGTTGTTCCTTAAGAAGTTCTGACATGGCATCAGTGAGCTGAATCTCGCCCCCTGCACCTTTCTGCTGCTTCCCGAGGATGTCAAAAATACGGGGGGTGAGGATATAGCGCCCAATCACTGCCAGGTTTGAAGGCGCCTCGTCAACCGGGGGTTTTTCAACCATGCCGCGTACCCGCATGATATCGTTTACAGGTTTTTCAGCATCCAGGATTCCATATTTCGGGGTCTCTTCTTGAGGTACTTCAATCACTGCCACGGTGGATGCCCGCAAGCGATCGAACTCATTGATCATCTGGTGCAGGACAGGGGTTTCGCTTTGGATCAGGTCGTCGGCAAGGAGTACGGCAAAGGGTTCGTCGCCTACAATATCCCGGGCACACCAGATGGCATGGCCAAGCCCAAGAGGTTCACTCTGTCGGGTATAGATGATGGTTCCCGATTCCGGAACCAGAGATTCAACTTCTTTTAACAGTTCGGTCTTCTGCCGTTGCCTCAAGGTCTCTTCCAATTGGAAGGAACGGTCAAAATGATCTTCCAAGGCTCCTTTGCCACTGCCGGTGACAAAGATCAGGTGTTCGATTCCGGAGGCCAGTGCCTCTTCAACCGCATACTGGATCAGGGGTTTATCAACCACGGGGAGCATCTCTTTGGGCATGGCCTTGGTGGCTGGAAGGAATCTGGTCCCAAGTCCGGCCACAGGAAAAACAGCTTTTTTAATTTTCATAGTTTAAAGGAGGCTATTGTGCTTTTTGGTAAATGGTCAGGGGTGAGGGCGATATGTTATAGACTGAAGGTTGAAGAAAAAACAGGATTTCCTGTAATCGCTTTGAATTTTCCTGGCAACAAGTAATGAGTAATGGCGGTTAAATTCAGTATCTGTCTCTGCAGTTTCTATCTCTACCTTGCGATATCTTACCTCCTGTTTATGCAAAAGAAAAGCAATGCAACTATAAAAATTCAGATGGCAAAAGTAAATAGGTAGAAATACCTATTTTTCAAAAATAATTTTTCTTGCTATTGTTATAAAATAGGCGGAAAATCAGGAAGGCTGGATAGTAAATGTTGAAGGTACGTTTTGTTATTTTTTTATAAAGGAAGGCAATGAAATATCTGATTACTGTTTTTGTACTTGTGGCCCTCAGTTCTGTGGTCACGCTTTATTATCTCTGGCCTGCCGATCCGCTCTTGTCACAGGATGTTGCGCTCCGGGTCAACGGTCATCCTATGTCGCAGAAGCAGGTTGACGATCAGAGTCGGGAGCGGGGGTACCATGGAGAAACTTCGGAAGATCAGATAGATTCGCTGGTGACACGGCAACTCCTGATTCAGGAAGCTCAACGTTTGGGGATTGACAAAGAAGAGAGCTTTCGCAAGGCCCTGAAAATTTATTACGAACAATCTCTCATTAAGGTCCTTACTGACCGTAAAATGGCAACGCTTACAATCGATGTCACCGAAGAAGATATTGATAGATATCTCGCCTGCTCCGGGAAAATATTTACCTTTACCCAAATTCCCATAGAAAGAGGCACTGTCCTGGAAACACAGGGACGACAGAATGCTGTTCTTTTTGATGACTTGTCCGAACCCATGCGCTTTCTGCTTTCTTGCCTGGAACCGGGCGAGAGTGTTGGTCAGTTTGATACAGGTACCGAGGTCAGTACTCTCCGTCTGGATAAAGTGGAAAGTGCAGAAGAGTTAAAGTCGGTGGCCTATGACCGCATCCGGGTTAGGGAGTTGATCGGTAATTATCAACGAAGTCGGGAGATAGACAGCTGGATTCATTCACTACGTAAAAATGCATCCATCGAAATTTATGGCGAGGAAAGGAACAATGACTAGGGCCCGCTACAAGAGAAGAAATTATTTAATTAATAAGAATTTTCAAGGAAAGCTGATTCTTGGCTATTTCCTTTTTATGGTGGCCGGCTGCATCCTTTTTACCGTTGTTCTTGCCGCGTTGTCTGCTGACACCCTGACCGTGGTATACCGAAATAATGATCTCCAGATGGGGCAGACCCCAATGATGTTGATCAAGCAGGTACTCACCGCCCATTGGATTTTCATTGTTGTGGGAGGCGCATTCATCGTTGTGGCGGCTACCTTTATTACTCATCGCATGGCTGGTCCTATGTTCCGGCTGGAGCATGCCGTGGATAATATGATTGGTGGACGGCTCAATGACGTTATTTATTTGCGAAAAAAGGATGAAGGGAAGGAACTTGCAGCAAAGATGAATCAGTTTAATAAGGAATTGTCGCGGAAAATCGGAGAGATGGAAAAAAGGTCAAGAAACATTGATGATCTCCTTGTGCAATGTTCAGCTTTGGATTGTGCAAGCACAAGTCCTCAGGATCTTGAGTCTCTTTGCAATTCTCTTTCCAAGCAGAACAAGGGGATTCAGGAAATTACCATGACCTTTCAATTAGTTGATGAGTAAATTTTTCTTAACACTATTGCTCTTGTTTTTCTGGCTGCTCACCGGGGTTGAAAATGGTTTGGGGCAGGAACAGAAGAGCAGATATGTGACGATCTCCTATGGTGACAGAGAGGTCCTGCAGGAGTTTAATGAGAACCTGCAGCTGAGCAGAAAGCTCAGTTATGCCACGCGCAAGAAAAACGTGGTCACTGTGGGCGATGAAGTGCTGGCCAAGGCGGATATCATTATTGAAAAGGTTCAGGTCGTTCTTGATATGTTTCCTGATAACTATCATATCCGTCTGGTCCTGTTGCCGGATGATTCAGATGTGGCCCGTGTTTATAAACAGAAGTACGGCAAGAGGGTAGACCATATTGCCTACTATTCGATTTCTGAGAAAACCATCTATATTTCAGCCGATGACACCCGTCTCCGGGTTCTGGCTCACGAGATCGGTCATTCCATTGTCGACCATTACTTTCAGGTGCGTCCTCCCTACAATATCCATGAGTTGATGGCCCAGTTCGCAGAAAAGCATGTCACCGATTGAGGTAATGCAGGGCTTACTCCGGAACTCTCACAGCGCTATTCGTTGAAAACGTTGAGTGATTTCAGCCTTCAGCTTCCCGGTATGGGCTAATGGCACATCTCTTTCTCTGAACACTTGTGGCCAATCGCCAATTCGTTCGCAAACATCTTTGAGAATGGTTTTGCTCTTCTGGTGGGAAAGTCCGAAGGCAGTACCTTCCCGTAAAATATCTTCACTCTCAATGTTTGTATGTTTGCTGTTTACCTGTACGATCTGCCCAATTTGATGGATATTGGGGACAATATCATAGGAGGGGGAAAGCCTCCAGCCTTCAGCTGTATGGAGCATGGCAAAATTCTGCAGATGATCATCGGTGTTTACCAGCAGGATATTAATAATCATCTGTCGAAGCAGGAGTTCCAGGTCCTTCTGTACCTGATGGGAAAAGGAGCGGATGATTCCGGCCATATCTCCATAAGATACAGAATAATGATCTTCAGTGCCGATCAGGGTTCGCATGCTGACAAGACCATTTCTTCCACCGCCGGGAGCAATATCAAACCGTTTGATGAGCAAAATATCCCGATCACCGACTGTGACTCGGCAAAATTCGGGGACATCCAGACCACCATTCTTTGCCAGAGTCAGTCCTGCTTCTTCCAGGGCAACCAGGAGGGTTGGGTGAATATCTCTGCGGCTGGAAAATTTAGCAATCCAGTGAACATCGTCTCTGAGGGTAAGGACTTTCGGCCTTGCTCCCCCTGCTGAGCTTCCACAGGCCAGAAGGTGTTGTAACTCGGCTGTTTCCGTATCAAAAGAATCTTCCAGTCTCCCCGCTTCATCAATGGCCTTGGCTATGTCGGCAAACGGTATGCTGCCATCAAGAGGAGCAGGTGTTTTTTCCTGAGAGCTAAACAACAAGCGACCAAGTCCACTTCCGCCAAGAACTGCCAGCAGATGGGCAGGGGCATAATGCGATTGGTCTAAGGCTCCTCTCCTGGCCAGAATATGGCGCCCCCAGGCATCCGGTAGGGAATCATCAAAAACCAGGTGGATTCCTGTTTCTCTGCTGTCTGCAGCAAAGGTCCGGCTGTCTAGCGGCAGGTGAATCGGATCTAAGGCATAGGCCAAAGGGTGTTGCAGATAGGAGGACGAATAACGGAAGAAACCTTCAAATTGTTGACGGCTACGCAGGTTACGGGAAAGCAGGCGGCCAATCTTCACAATTTCATTGTTTGGGAACACCCCATAAA
>JAQYVF010000064.1 GCA_030145625.1 Desulfocapsa sp.
ACCAGGCAATCCACTTGACCGCTAGAGCTCCGGGCTATTCAAGTAAGGTGTCAGTTTTCGGCGTGCCTGACTAGCTCATCCGTTCTATGGGCGGCAAGTGATCTCAACGTTAGCGTCGTTAATTTATGAGTCGATATTTTATTACTATATTTCTTTTAGTTATTTCATTTTATTCTCAAACTGCACAAGTAAAATAATAGTTGTAGATAATCCAAACAGTTTGTCTGCAAAATGCTCAAAAACTTAGCTAATGAAAAATCACAGCAATACCTTCAAAGCGTTTACAAACAACTTTCTGATCATTGGGAGTTACCGGAAAAAGACTGGGAGGAAAATATTCTTGCTGTTGTAATAATAGAAGTTAGTAATGAAGGAAATATTAAATATATATATTTTGAGAAACCATCAGTAAACATAGAGTTTAATTTTTATGTTGAAAGGGCATTGAACAAATCTAATCCATTACAGTGTATTCATCTCAAGGAGATAATGAGTGTATCGTTTTTTGTCTTCGTTTTATCCCTGGATAAGTTTAAGAAATAAATTTTTCGCTAACAAACCAATGTTACATTTCCTCTGTAAAATAAAAATGGAGCACCTATGAAGACAAGAACATTCCCCGGTGTGATAATCCCACTCCTGACACTTGTCATCTCATCCTGGGCCGTTGCGGGAACAGCTCACGAAAGCCCCAAACTCGTACTGCAGATCACCATTGACCAGATGCGTGGCGATTTCCCCATGCGCTACAAAGATCGACTGGGAGAAGGTGGCTTTCGATATCTTATGGAACAGGGTACCCATTACGCAAATGCCCACTTTCAACATGCCGACACAGAGACACCCGTTGGTCATACCGCACTGTTTACCGGAACATATCCTGCCTACAACGGTATTGTAGCCGGCAACTGGTTTGACGTGGATAAAGGCCGAGTCATTTATAATTGCGAGGACGACCGTTATCCGCTGATCGGCAAAGAGCCGGAAGAAGGTAAAGGCAGAGCACCGACCAATATCCTCTCTTCCACCATTGGCGATGAACTGGTCATCTCAACCAATGGTCAATCCAGAGTATTCAGCGTGTCAATCAAGGATCGAGGTGCAATCATTCCAGGCGGCCACACAGGAAAGGCCTTCTGGTATTCCAAAAGTGATGGCTCCTTTGTCAGCAGCAGTTATTACTACAAAGAGTATCCCGACTGGGTGCAACAATGGAATGCTAAAAAACTAGCAGACAGTTACAAAGATACATCATGGAAACTCCTGCATGACATCTCCACATATATGTTTGGCAAAGATGATGATCGTCCCTTCGAAACAGACATGTTCGGCCTGGGCATTACCTTTCCGCATCCTGTAACGGGTGATTCCAAATATTTCTATACATCTTTGATAGCCACCCCGTTCGGAGATGAGCTGACAGCGGACTTTGCCAAGACCCTGATTAAAGCAGAAAAGCTGGGACAAGGGACACACACCGACTTTATGGCGATCAGTTTTTCCGTTACTGATTATATCGGCCACCTCTTCGGTCCATCAAGCCTCGAGGCTGAAGACAATGTCCTGCGAGTTGATCGCTTACTGGCTGACCTTTTCCAGTTCATCGATGACCAGGTTGGACTCGATCAAACCCTGATCATCGTTTCCGCTGATCACGGGATGAGCGAGGCACCGGAATATATGCAAGGTATGGGATTTGATGTTGGTCGTCTGACTTCTGAAACAGTGATCAGCGGCACCATAAAAAATGCACTGAATAAACAACTGGGAGTATCCGGAGATGTGATTCGTCTGTACGAACACCCCTATGTCTATCTTAATGAAGAAGAGATCAAAAAAAGCAGATACAGTGTTGCCGAAATTGAGTCGGCAGTGGCAGAAGAAATCATCAAGATTCCGGGCATCATCGGAGCCATGACCAAGACAGATTTATTAAAAGGAACCTTTGCTCCGACCCAGGTGAACATGACGATACTAAACAACTTTCACCCTAAACGATCTGGCCATATCCATGTTATCGCAGACCAGTTCTGGTACTTCTACTATGAGATGGACACAACCACGAAAATAACCGCTATCCATTGCTCGCCCTGGACCTATGACACCTACGTCCCTCTCTTTTTCGCAGGCCATGGAGTACCTGCTCAACGAGTTACGCGGCCTGTCACACCCTATGATATAGCTGCAACCATTGCCACCCGCCTTGAAATCAAACCGCCTTCAGGTTCAGTGGGCATACCTTTAGATGAGGTATTGCAAAAGAAGTGAGGAGCAGAAGGGAGAAGAGAATAGGTTCGCTCGACTCCTGCACAACATTCAAAACACATTCAATTTAGGACAACACACCCATGACCAGTCTCCGACGGATCTTGTATTTTTTGCTGTTTTTTCTTGGCCTTTCTCTCACCATGCTACAACCAATCAGTGCTGAGGACGCCCCACCACCTCCGGTAAAATATGATTATACCATCCTTGACGGTGAATGGCAGCGTACGGACGGCGGCTATCTCATCAAAATCAGTGATATCCAGATAGATGGTCGGGCAACGGTAAAGTACTTTAACCCCAAGCCCATTCATATTGCCCAGGCAGCAATTTCAACACAAAAGACACTCCTCAAACTCTTTATTCATTTTCAAGATAAGGGTTACGAAGGATCAACCTATAACCACTATTACTTTGCTGAGAAAGATGCGCTGGTCGGCTTCTACTATCAGGCAACCATGGACCGGACCTATGAAGTAATTTTTGCAAGAAAAACCGAGTAAATGACAAAAGCCATAAAGAACCAAACAATATTCAAAAAGACTGTGCCACCTTCGCAGCAACAAGTGCTCACTCTACAGATAGGAGCTGATTTATCCGCGAATGGTATTAGCGCGGGCCGCTTGTTCGTTTTGCAATGTGAGGAGTTGTTCGCGACTGAAGTCGCTCCTACTTGTAAAGTAGATAATTTTTTTACTGGAGCAGGTTTGTAGCCTGCTCCCTTTCAATGTTTCTGGTAAAGTTTGACTCACGATGAGTTGGCGCAGCCATGAGATTTTGTGATAAATATAAGGTTCAATCTACAAGATTGAACCAGCACAAGACAGACAAGCAGGCTCTGTTCACCAATAAATCTGCTCCTACAGAAAAAATACAATTGCTGTTATTCTCTTTCGTGAAGCCGCACTGTATCCCAGTGGAGGTACCAACAAAATGGCTGTAATACCTTGTCGAGGTGCAATATGATTATCCGATATTCATTTATTCCAATCCTTGTGTGTCTTTTTTTTGTTGGCAACGTTTTCGCAGCGACCTTTCACCCATGGTCTGAGAATGTCTTTAGCCATATCAAAAAGGAATATGGGATTCAGGCAGAAAAACGTATGCGCTATCTACATGACATTATTCGTGACAACCAGGATAAAACCGTTGAGGAGAAGTTACGGATTGTCAATGATACCATGCACCACCTTCCCTGGATTGCAGATCAAACACATTGGAAAAAAGCCGACTACTGGGCAACTCCCCTGGAGACTATTTCAACATTTGGCGGTGACTGTGAAGATATAGCCATTGCTAAGTGGATGATGCTCAGGTATCTCGGTATCCCGGCAGCACACCTGCGACTGGCCTATGTCAAAGTCAAAAAAACCGGGGAAAACCATATGGTACTGGCCTACGTAGGCCGCATTGACCTACCAAGAGAGCAGAGAGGAACGGACACATGGATTCTCGACAATATAGAGAAGAAGGTAAAAAGAGGTTCCGAACGAACTGATCTCCTGGCTATCTATGCAACAGATGCTGAAGGAAACATGGTGCTCATCAAAGATACCGGCAACGAACGAACCATTCTGGGTGTCCGTGAAAACACCAAGATGAAAAAACTTGCTGAGGTCAAAAAAAAGATATCGGAAAATAATACCACATACAGAAAGCTTAATAATGGCCAGCCACTGCATCCATATTAAAGGAAGTCAGGATAATGATGTCCATGGTGTATGCAAGGGTGACTGAGTATTGACGGTGAACGGAAAAAACTATATAAATCTGAAAAGATGAGTGTTCAATAATACTTTGCAACTTCTTTTTGTATCTATGATTGCACTCCATTACGGCATGATCATATCTATGACGGAGAAAAAAATGTTCCAGACGAAACAAACAATTCACACCTTTTTCACACTGCTATTTCTTATGCTCCTCGTTGGTGGATGTTCCAACACCTATTATTCGGCCATGGAAAAAGTCGGCGTCCACAAACGTGACATCTTGATAGACCGGGTTGAAGAAGCCAGAGATTCCCAGACAGAGGCACAAGAGCAGTTCAAATCCGCCCTGGAACAGTTCGGCTCTGTGGTAGCGTTAAAAAACACAGATTTGAAAAAGGCCTACGACACCCTTGATAAGGAATATACTGACTGTGAAAAGGCAGCAAAAGAGGTGTCCGACCGGATCAACAAAGTTGAAAATGTTTCCGAGGCCCTGTTCGACGAATGGGAAGAGGAACTCAATCTCTACGAGAACAAGGAATTACGAAAGGCCAGCAAAAAACAGATGCAGGGGACAAAATCCCGCTACAAGGAAATGCTTGCCTCCATGCATACGGCTGAAAAAAGCATGGAGCCTGTCCTGAAAACATTTCGTGACAATGTCCTCTTTCTGAAACACAACCTAAACGCTCAGGCCATTGGCTCGCTGCAATCTGAATTTTCATCTCTTGAAAAAGATATAGACGCTCTTATTGAGAAGATGAATTCAGCCATTGAGCAATCCAACACCTTTATCGCCCAGATGCAAGTGTGATAGCGTTGTAGAAAGGTAACCGCGGAGTTCGAGATATTATTTCTAGGACGGAGATGTTCGCGACTGAAGTCGCTCCTACATGAAAAATGGGCTTCTTGTTGTTGAGTTGGTGACGGCTATGCTCTGTTTTGCAGGAGCGGATTTATCCGCGAATGAGGGTAGTTCGGGACGATGGGGTGATTCAGTTGTCTCGGGCTTGTTCGCGACTGAAGTCGCTCCTACTTGGAAAATGAGCTTCTTGTTGTTGAGTTGGTGTCGGCTATGCTCTGTTTTGTAGGAGCGGATTTATCCGCGAATGAGCGTGGTTCGGAACGATTAGGTGATTCAGTTGTCTCGGGCTTGTTCGCGACTGAAGTCGCTCCTACTTGGAAAATGAGCTTCTTGTTGTTGAGTTGGTGACGGCTATGCTCTGTTTTGTAGGAGCGGATTTATCCGCGAATGGGAGGTAGTTCGGGACGATGGGGTGATTCTGTTGTCTCGGGGGATGTTCGCGGTTGAAACCACTCCTACATGGAGAATAAGCTTCTCGTTGTTGAGGAACCAGCTTTTCAACCCTCCTTTTCAACAAGCTGCCTGATCCGTTGTCCATACTCACTTTTCAAAGTATCAAGATAGGCTGCGTCAATCGGTCCCTTCCAGGTGGAAACCTTGTAGAAACGTTTGGGAAGAGTGATTTCATCGGGGTTGAAGCCGGTGGCAAAACGCAACTGCCATCGGTGGCGGCGGATCTTCTCGCCAAGCGCCTCCAGGTTAGAAGCCATCTCCGGGTAGCCCGTCACTTCCAAACACTCTGCCAGCATCTCCTCACTGTACACAGAACGGGCAAAGAGGCAGGAGACCATGGAAGTGAGCAGACAACGGCCCGGCTCATCTTGCAGAAGAAAGCTGACCGCAGCATCCACATCTTTTTCCTTATGTTTCTGGTCATAAGAATAACCACCTGTATCGAGGTGGGAATGTCTAAAACCAAGGGCCTGGGCAGCAAAAAAGACCTCACCGGTGGCATAACCAGCCATCTCCTGGCCAAGCACACAGGCAAAATCCGACCCGCCGTAGCTGTTGGCCGCAGCCAGGGTTCCCTGGCCAAGTAAGCGATAAAATTCATTACTCCCTGTACCAAGATGCATGGCCGCGGCCATGTAGCTTGTGGCATCACCAAACCTGAGCGGCACCAGGGTTTCTTTCCGGGAGAGCAAACCGCGGTCAGTTGCCTCAGTTGCCCAAGCCAAGGCCACACCTGCGGACATGGCATCCAGACACACCTTTTCCAGAATATCGAGGATACGCAGGACATCAAAGGTCTTTGTCACTCCAAGCATGGAGCCCACAGCAAAGATCGGTTCATAGTCATATGCAACCTGACGATAAAGGTACCTGTTATCCTTTTCCTCAAATCGTTCCCGCACATAGCCAATATGGATACAGCCCACAGGGCAGCCGGAGCAGGCCCCATTGCGCAGCAGGGTGTCATCTGCAAAACGCTCGCCCGTGATTCCCTCGATCTGCGCATCCGCTGTCTGCTGCAGGTTACGCCAGGGAAGTGACTGCAAATCATTGAGGCTCTCAAGATTCGCCGGTGTGCCAAGGTTATGATACTTGCGCAGCATGTCAGTATCAGTCACCATCTCATGAACCTTTTTAAAGAGCAGAGGATAGCCCTTATTCTCAGGCAGGGGATAATTCCCGTCTCCCTGGATCACAATTCCCTTGATGTTCTTGTTGCCAAGGACTGCGCCGCCGCCAAGACGTCCAAAATGACGGTACGTATCCACATTGATACAGGCCATGGCCGATCCAACCTCCCCGGACTGACCGATACGAAGCATGGAGCGATGCCCTGAATTCCCCTTGAACATGCGACGCATCACCTTGCCCGCTGCCAAGGCATTCATCCCGGCCATAAAACCAGCCTCTTTGAGTTCCAGTTGATGCCCACTGATATTGAGGCAGGAGAGTGTCGCGGCCTGACCCTGCAATACCAGAGCATCATACCCGGCAAAACGAAGGGCTAAAGCACTGCGCCCCCCTGCATGGCTCTCGGTATACTGATTGTGATAGGGAGATTTAAAAGCACTGACCGTCTTACTCATCAGGGGAAAGAGGCCCGTGAGGGGACCAACAGCCAGGATAAAGGGCTGCTGTACATCATTCCAAGGCCTGACCGGATCGCCGTAGGTTGTAAAAAGCAGAGCCGCCAGCCCTGAGCCGCCAAGGGCACTACTGCGTCCGGGAATCAGTTCCACCCTGCCCTTGCCGGTGCCAAGATTCACCAACAGTACGCGAAACATATCCTCGTTCACAGCTCCCCCTCCATATTCTGTATTTCTGCAGAGCCCATCTCCAGACAGTCGTGCGGACAAAAAGCAACACAGCGCCCACAGTGGAGGCAGACATAAATATCACCTGCCGCATCAACAGCTATGGCATCCACAGGACAGACATCAATACACTCCCCGCAACGAATACAGAGCTTGCGGCGGACGGTCACACCACCACCGGGCCGCTGCCTCAGACAGTCGGTAGGGCAGGCAGCCACGCAGGGTGCCGGGTCACAGGCAAGGCAGCGTTTGGCAAGAAATCCAGAAGAAAGGCCCCCGGAACTCTCGATACGGATACCTGCGGCTTCCCAGGAAAACCGCTTATTAACCAGACGAGCACAGGCCAGGGAGCAGGAATGGCAACCGATACAACGGTCCATATGCGGGGTTGTAAGAATTTTCATAAAACCACCCTATAGATGTCCAGGCACCATTTCCGAACAACCAAGCTTCGGCCAACTGCATACCTGAACGCTGTTCATAACGTTACTTAGACTCAGTCGGAGCCAGAGTCTCTTCGATATCTGTCTCAGACTCTTCAATGGTCTCTGCCTGTTCCGGAAAGAACATCAACGTGACATCCTTATTGTTGGCAAACACCTTCCCTTCCCCATTAATTTCAGCATTGAGACGGTCCACGACCTTTCCATTCTCGTTGCTCCGATTGGAAAGTGCGGTCAGCATTGTCAAGAGCTGCTGCATATCCTCGTCCGCACCAAAGGCCTTGGCAATCTGCATAAACTCATCAGGATTTTCCATGACCATTTTCATGGATCCGGTTGACAGATATTGAGCGGCACTGTCCATATTGGCCGTCAGATCCAGATTGAGACGGGATGTTGGGAAGATAACAAACGAATCAGTCAAGGAAAGGCGCAACGGACTGGTCAGAAAGGCACTCACCCCATTCATCATTACCTGCCCCTGAACCTGATCCATGTCGCCCTCTGCAAGACTGCCCGGATCTGAAATAAGCTCCAGCAAAGAAGGAATATTGCCCAAGGCGACATTCAACCTGGCAGCCTGTGGAATGGTCGTGTTGCCCTGACCAAACCCAGCCAAATCGGAAAAGCCTGCCAGGACATTGACTTTTCCACCAGTTCCGTTTCCGGCAGAAAATCCTCCGCCAAGTTTTACCGCTCCCAGAGTCACCGGCTGCTCCATGACATTGCTTACAGTGGCATCACTAAGATCGATCTCCATGGAGCCTCCTGCTATCAGCTTCAGAATCTTCCTGGTAAATTTCAAGCCCTCATCGGCAAGGTAGTTATCCACCGCCTCTTCATCTTCCAGGAGTCCAACCTGCTCAAGAATCCTTCCCATATCGGCAAACAGCGTTTGCGGTATGGGATTGAATTGAACGTTATCGGTAATCTTTATCTGCTGCAGCTTTACCGACAGAGGTCGAGGATTGCTTTCATCGGCCTGCTCCACAAAAGATAACCCGAGCACATCACCTTTTCCATCCATCTTGAATGTATTGGACTGCAGATTCTTCTCCAGCAGTCCTGAGAACTCCAGACCATCCAGTTGGATGCGATCACCCGCCTCCATGACCACTCCTTCAATACTCACCCTGCTCTCAGAGGATATGAGCAGCTGCAGGTAAGTATCAGCCATTGCCATAATATCCCTTAGCTCAGCAAGTTCCATCTCAGCAAGGGTATCCGCCACTCTGAAATATTTTTTCTTAATATCCCCGTAGGTCTTATAATTGTTTCCCTTGAGTTCAGACGACAGTTTCAGACTCCCCACACTCAGGTTCAAATCATCATCAATGAGAGATGCTCCTTGAAGCATCCCCTGATAGTTTGCCTGCCAGAGTCCCTTGGCATCATGAGATATTCTTGAGTTCAGAACAAGCTGCTGAACGGAGAATCGGGCATTACTGCCGATGTCTCTCAAGACCACCTCGTCAAGTTTCAGGTCGGCATAATCAAAGAATTCCATCCCCCGGTCCCAGACTCCAGAGATCTGCTGACTTGCAATACTTATTTCAGCTGTGGTCTTTCCATTTTGAAATACAGGCAACTTCCCGGGAAGAAGCATCTGTATTCCAAGTTTGTCTTTCCCCTGTGGCCGGCAGGTGAAAACCATTGGGCCAAAATTTAGAAGCCCCCCCTCATCGACATGAATAAGGAAAGGATCAAGACGCACTTCATAGTTTTCCCCTACTTTAGTAATGAAATAACTCCTATCGGTTTCCAGAGTTACTCCCAACTCCCCAGCCACACTGAAAAAAAAGTGCAGTGCCCAGTCAACAAAATCATAGACCAACTCCTCTTCCGGACTCTTGGGAGCATGCTCTATAACGACCTCTTTCACCATCTGTTCAAAGAGCTCTTTCTCTTCTGCCACTGAGGATTCCAATACAGGTACCACTTTCCCCTGAATCTCCTGAGCCGCTGTCTGCTTAGCCGGTACAGACCATGAAACGAGAAGTGAACTGATGACGAAAAAAATAAACAAAGAGGCTCCCGGCAACCAGGAAATAGATTGTTTTTCCCCTTGAAGCACCGTTGTTTTACCCTTTTGTCTGCTCCAAATTTTTCCCATGGATTTTATTCCTCTTCCAAATAACATAACGTGTCCACCAAAAATGGACATGCTCCTAAAAAAAACCTGTCTCCCATATTTCACTACAAAGACTACCACAGACAGAAACAATCACAAAGAACGGGAACCCCCTTTCACACCAAATAGCAACATTTTTCTTCCAGACCGATACCATAAAATGATCGTCTGATGCAGATTCTCATGAATAAAAGTCAAAAAAATGACGATAAGAAAAAAAAGAAGAAGTGCAACTCAGATGGCACAAGGAAACAACATGCTTCCAATCACTTACCCCTCTGGCGTAAAAATTGCTATTCTGAGAGAACAGGAGACAAATCATGTTTGAATATCAGGTACAAAAAGGCGACACCATAGCCCAGGTAACCAGGCAGCTGAATACCAATTGGGAGACTCTGCGCAAGAGCAATCCCAGGGCCATTGGACGTTCGACAAAAAACGGAAACTGGTTTTTAAGAGAAGGAGCCACAGTCCAGGTGGATAATTCCTTCCAAAAATCCCTAAAGCACGCAGAACAACAGAGAAAAGAATCTACTCCCGAGGCCACTTCACCTGTAACCATACCCCACCCCCGAAACAATCTCCTGCTCATGGCTGATGCAGGACCTGACAATTCAGAGCCAGACTCACAAACATCCGATCCTCGTGTGGTGCAACATACAATCCAGGCAGGAGAAACCCTATGGGGACTGGCTGTTAAGAAATATCATGTCCATGTGGACGATATTATGAAGGACAACGGAATCACCGACCCAAAGACGCTACAGATCGGACAAACCATCAAGATCCATCTTCCTGAAAAAACGGGAGAAGAACAGGTAGTGGCCAGCTGGTACGGAAAAGACTTTCACGGGAAACCCATGGCCAATGGTGATATTTACAACATGTACGGGGCCACCATTGCCCACAAAGAGATCCCTCTGGGAACAAAGGTAGAACTCAAAAACAAGGACACCGGGGAAAAAGTTCACGCAGTGGTCACAGACCGCGGCCCATACATTGAAGGCAGAGACGTAGACCTTTCTTACGGCCTTGCAAAAAAACTTTCCCTTGTGGATCAGGGGGTGGGCAGCCTGGTAATGCGTATCCTGTAATGTGCCGGGAGAAGAAAGACATCCACCTTCCCACGCATCACCAAGAGATCACTTTTCTTCCCAGTCCTGCTCTTCCTGCTCATCTATCCACTGCACCCCTTCCATAATCAAACTCATAAAACCGCCAAAAGGTGGTTGTTTGCTCATTTTAGGTGGAATTCCTTTGGTATAGGTAAAATGCCCACTCTTCTGTGCCAGCAGAGCAAAAAGGGCTTTTTTGTCCACAAGATTTCTGTACCTCACCTGTATCAGTTCCCCTTCATTAAAGAGGACCATGGCCTTGGCATCATTTAAGATCAACTCAATGGTTCCGGTTTTTTGACTGGAGTTGATGAGCTGGAAGAGCTCCACCATATTGATCTCATCAAGCTCACCCGACATGCCGGAGGTAATGTTACCGGATCGCAGGGTCATGGCCTGAGCGCGATCCACCAGCATCTTCAAAAGAAAGAGCTGCAATACCGGATATTTCTTGAGTACATGCTTGAAATTTTTGATACTCAAAGTCGCCACTTCTGTTTCTTTTATCGAGTGGATAGAACAGGAAACAGGTTCACCGGAAAGGAGACTCATCTCACCAAATATTTCCCCCTTACTCATCTCGGCAAGCCTGTGACCATCGTCGGCAATAACCCCTACCTGCCCCCTGAGAAGAACAAAAAGATGCGTACCGGGTTCCCCTTTTTTAAGAACGACCTTGTTTGCAGGATACTTTTTTAACTCCAACAAAGCCGTCAGGTCGCCCAAGGCATCATCATCAAGAGATTCAAAAAGATGAAAATTACGAAGCCTTCCAAAAAACTTATCAAGATGCTGTCTTCTCCTGCGCGCTTCAGCCTCGGACAAGAGCTTCATCTGCAGGGTAGAGAATCCTTTTTCCTTCTTGTACTCAAAGCGGATCAACCCCTGACAGCCGCCGCAATCAAAATTGGATTTCTGAACACCAAATTGGGAAAAACGTTCAAAGGACTGCTTTTTTGTCGTTATCCCAACAAGTTTTTCAACCAAAATCATACAGGCAGGTTTGGCCTCTGGAACGACAACGCTGTGTTTTTCCACCTTCAGTTCTTCACCAACATTATAGAAAGGGCAAGATCGCTCTTCTGTGATAACAAAGATGGCATCACTGAACTTTTTCACCAGTTTCACAGTGTCTCCCAGGTTATTCTATTAAATAAAGATGAATTCGTTGTTTAAGCGCTTATCAGAAGGTCACACTTCCTCGCCCCCGGGAAACAGACAATATATACCGAGAAATCCGCTTCCATATTCAGACTATATCGCAGATGAGAAGGAGAAACAAAAAAAACAGATAAAATGGAGTGATTTATCGCTGAGTAGACGTTAGCTTAGCGCTCCACACCAATGCCCCGCTCTTCCAAGGCTGCCCTATAATCCCATCCGGCAACCGCTTTCCTGAATTTCTTCTGCAGATTATTGTCCTCAACGACCTTCCAGGCACAGTCGACAATCCCTGCTGCGATTTCCTCTCTGGGTACATTGCCTGCAAACTCTACTGTTCCATCAGGATTGAGTTCATAAAGTTTTCTAAATGGATCAAGAACGGGATATTCCTCGATGTGATCAAGAAATTTCTGTTTCAATGGAACAAGCGGATCTACCTTGTACTTCTTGCGCACAACCTGGATATAAAGCTGCATAAATTCTTTTATGGCAGTGCCCAGATCGGATAAATATTGCTCCTTTCCAGAATCATTAGACGGATCTTGCGGAGCAGATTCCAACTGTTCTGCCGACTCATCCTTAAACTGTCCTATGGAATAGGTGGCGATATTGGTCTGTAACATATCGAGAAAACGACTATAGTCGCTATCAGAAGAACTACCTCCTCCTTTGCCCCAGGAATAAGACCCCACCCTGCGCGCCCCTTGATGAAAAAAAAGAATAGCACCGTCATCACGATCCTGCAGATTCACATCAAGAAATCCTGAAAATTTCTTTTTCTGCAGGCGCAGGATAAGATTCGGCAAGGAAATATCCGTTGATTGCAATCTGATTTTGGCTCGTTGAAAAGAAGGCATCTGCCCCCAAAAAAAGATTGAACTGGGATTGAGATAATAAATTGTTACCTGAAAACTTTTTTTAGACAGAGATTGAATAACAGGATCAAGTCCTTGTGAGCCCCAGGCACTTTCACCATTCTGCTGTATTACCACGCGAACGATATCCCGTTCATCAAAATAGATCAGCAACTCCTGGTCTACCGCCTGACAGTAAAGGCACCCTGAGCCGATCTCTCCCTGAAGATGTTCAACAAACTTATCAATATTCAGATAATAGCTGTTCAATCCTGCCAGGTATGGTTTTTCTTTTGGTATGAGCATCCTTGAAGCCCTTATTGTTTCACAGAAAAAAACGAGCCGACAGCCATCGACCCGTTACACGAGTGCCTGCTGCCAGGGCGAAGCAACAAACTTTTTTTCTCCATGATAAGAGAAAACTATCCTGTTTATTCACTTCATCATCCGGCAAAGAATACATGAGTACAGTCTGGAGGGGTATCTTATTTGCTCAACCTTTCCAGGGCACCCTTTATCGAATGACGCATACGTTCAAATGCAGATGCAAGATCCCGCATTTCACGGGGCCCACTGCTCTTTACAACAAGATCCATCTCACCAAGACTGATCCGGTTAGCAACATTTGTCAGCTCCTGCATTGGCTTGGCTATGGCCCGGGTAAGGAGGAGAAAAATAATAAAACCGACGACCAGAATTGTAGCGAGAATGGAGAAGGTCAACGGTGACACGATGACTTCACGAATGGCATCATCGACATCGGCTACATAGATACCCACATGTACCTCGCCGCCACTCTCCGGTATAGAAGCAACCTCATCATAAATGGTCTGGCCGCCAACGGTAATTCTGGTATTAGCCCGATCGACACCGAAAGGCAGTTTATTCTGAGCAAAGACTTCAACCGGGATCCCTTTCGCTTTGACCCGCATCTCAAACTTCTTATTAAAGCGATCAAGATCACTGACGAATCCAGCAACCATATCACCTTTACTATTGATAACCGCAGCATAAGCCACACCCGGAAGCTTACTTGCCCTCTGGGCCTCCTTGTTAACCTGCTGGTCGTCGCCACGTAAAAGAGGTTTCTGGATAACACCACTGAATGACTCGGTAATAACTGCGGTACGCAATTCTATCTGGTGATTGATGATTTCGGGGATATACTCAAAGTACAGATAACCAAAAGCCCCACCGACCATAAGAAAACCGGTGATCAGTGTCAACAGGATGTAGGCGGCAAGGGGCAGCCCCTTGCTTTTTGAGGAGGATTTTTTTCTCATCGATGCTGCAGCGATTAAAGGCGAGATCTTTGTCATCAATCGTTCTTCCGGTGACTCCGTACCGGATGTGACATGGGCCATGCCTTTCTCATCAGCTGACTGCTTGCTCTCAGACAACGAAGCAGCTGCCTGAGGCTTTTCAACAACAATAATATGTCCACATTCCTTGCAGCTAAACTTGGCCTTTTCCCCCGTTATACGGTTTTCATCAATGTTGTATCTTTTGGCACAATCTTCACAGATAACCAGCATTTCGTAAACTCCTCTCTCCGTACGACCCAGCAACCGTATCCGGCCAGGGCAATATTTTCAATCCGGCACCAGCTCAATGACTCAGTTTAAGGTATATTTCAATAAATTGGCCGATTCAAGGTCAAACCGATTTTTGAGAAAAAACACATTTTTGCTCATCACAGACGAGAGGAGTTAAAAGGAGAACAAGCAGACCAGCGGAATAGCCCACTCTTTCCATCAGGCAGACATTACACACTCAATCCCTGCCTGTTTGACCGAAGAATCCGCATAAACGTGCAGCGTTAGTCCTCACCTCAAATGGAAATATCACTCACTCTTTTCCATTCGAGAACAGACTGTCTCCTTGCTGAATTCCTTCCACATGGGATCGGTGTACTGATCATGGCAGCCAACACAGAGACCCACACGAAGAATGTTATGCAGCTCTTCTTTGTTAAAAGGGCGAAGATCAGGACGGGAACCATGCTGCAGGGCTTTGCCCTCGATATTGACAAAGGCGTCAAAGGGAACGGTCTGCCCCACCAAGGTATCTACACCCTGATCCAAAGAAGCAAATGACCAGTTGCCATCTTTATCCACTGCCACGGTTCCCTCACCCAATCCCACGGTCTTGGTGGACTGGTGGCAGTCAGCGCATTCTCTGCCCTTTGCCTGGGTTGTATGAGGATTGATGGCCGCCATGGTAAAGCGATTGAATCCACCTTCCACATTACCTTCTTCATCGATCAGGGTCACAATGTCCTGGCAGCCTGGAGTGACAATTACCACCTCGTCCTTCCACAGGGCGAGCATAGGTTTTTCGTAGCGGATATAAGATCTGCCCTCTTCCCACATACCCGGGGTTTCTTCCAGGGTCAGCTTATCCAGATGTTTTTCCGTAGCATCACGTTTGGCATGACAGCCATAACACTGGGGTACCCAGGTAGAGTGACACGCCTCGCAGGTCACCCGCTTGTGACCTTTAAAGTCGCAGACTCCTTTTTTGGGCACAGCCAGGGGGTAGACCTTGTCATTGACCTTCCCGGTCAATTCAAATTTGCCGTCCTTCTTGCTGATGTTGATAACAGGGTCCCCCTTGCGGGTGGTTCCCGGATTCTCCGAATGACACATCTCGCAGGAGATCTCCAACTGATCCTCATAATGAGCATAACTGGTGCCGTCACCCATGACCTCGTTGCGCGTGTGACAGTCGATGCAGTCCATCTCCTTCTTATGATGAATATCCTCGGCAATCTCCAGATAGAAACGCTGCCCCGGCAACTGTTTGGAGGTCAGCCCACCCTTTTCATAAGGGGTGCCATAGCCTTCAGACTCGAAGATACCGGTATAGGAGATACCGATTCTTCCGGAACGATTATGACAGCGAATGCAGTTGTCCTGCCCCACTTTTTTAATGATCAGGGGATGAACCTTTTTCTTTTCACTCTTCGTTGTATCGTCAAAACCGGCCACACTCTGTCGATCTTGTCCTTCCGGGAGAAGATAATGACATGCGGAACAGCCACCGCCCTTTTCATTGAAGAAATCCGGAGCGCCGGGCAGGTCGTTTTTCTGTTTCCAAAGATGGCAGGTCGCGCAGAGTTTACGGAAATAATCCAGGGCCAGTGAGGTCTCACCGCTGTCCATGAGATCTTTCACGGTGAGCTCCGTATCCTGGGAGTCGCTCTCCCCCCAATAATACAACAGGGTACCGAGAATACCACGGTTGGTGGCCATGAGGGAATTCATCACCTTTTTCACATCCGTTGGATGACATCCCTCGATACCACATGTTTTTTCCACCACTCGCAGGTCGCCGGGATTAATAACCATCCCTTCATGTGCCTTATCCTTATCAAGGGCCAATCCATCACCGAGATGACAGGAAGCACAACCTATCACTCTGGGGTCATGGGCAGGATCGAGCTTTTCCTCTTGATGACAGGAAAGGCACATATCAATACGACCACTGGTGGTAAGATAAACCTGGTCCGGACGTTTTATCATCATTTCCCGACCAATGAGCAGGGCTACAACTATCAAAAGCAGAAGCATGAACAGCTGCTTTTTCATTGACCATCCCTCTCGGGAACCGCCTCTTTTCTTTTGCTTGCTCATCTGTCAATCCTGAAAATTCTGGGCATTGGGATATCTGCGACCGTAGCCAAAGGCCTTGCTTGTCACTTTCAGTCCCATGGCAGCTTGCTTACGCTTATACTCGTTAATCCGTACCCGGCGCAGGACATCACGAACCAGCTGCTCCTCAAAACCATGTGCGATAATTTCCTCCCCTCCCAACCGCTCTTCAAGATGCAGTTCCAAAATTTGATCGAGGATTTCGTAGTCGGGAAGGTCGTCCTGATCGCACTGGTCAGGTTTCAACTCCGCCGTTGGCGCCTTGGTGATAGTGCGGACCGGAATGATTTCCCTTTCCCGGTTGATAAAATGGGAAAGTTCATAAACCAGCTGTTTGGGGACATCAGAGATAACGGCCAGTCCTCCGTTCATATCTCCGTAAAGGGTGCAGTAGCCCACAGCCATCTCACTTTTATTGCCAGTGGAAAGGAGGAGATGACCAAATTTGTTAGAGAGGGCCATGAGCAGATTACCACGGATACGAGCCTGGAGGTTCTGCTCCGCAAGATCGGGTGGAAGATCACCAAAGATGGGATGAAGACTTTCCTCAAAGGCTGCAAAAAGCTTACTGATGGGAATCACCTCGAATTGGCAGCCAAGATTATGCGCCAGGGCGGTTGCATCTTCCATGGAATCATTGGAGCTGTAGGGGGAAGGCAGGGCCACCCCAAGGACATTTTCCGCTCCCAATGCCTTCACAGCCAGGGCTGCGGTGAGGGCAGAGTCAATACCGCCGGACAGGCCAAGCACAACCGAACGAAATCCACATTTTCCTATGTAATCACGAATACCCATGACTAAAGCATCATGAACGGCTGCCGGGCCATCTTCTGCTGCAGGTTCATGCAGCGGACCACTCCAGTCTGCGCTGTCTACGACAAGAAAGTCTTCTACAAAGCCTTGGCACTTGGCCCTGACTTCGCCCTCACTGTTCATAAGCAGGCTCCGTCCGTCAAAGAGGAGGGAATCCTGGCCACCCACCTGATTGACATAGAGCAGAGGCACTTGATAACGACTGCAAAGTGAGCGAAAGATGTTATGACGAACCCCTTCTTTATCACGCTGGAAAGGAGAGGCCGAGATGTTGATCAGGCAGTCAATGGTCCGCCCCCCTGCCTTTTCCACGGCAAAGAGTTCTTCTACCGGGTCACTGCCATACTCACCAATCACCGAATGCCAGATATCCTCACAGATCATAATCCCGAGGCGCAAGCCGTTGCACTCCACGGCCTCTGCCTGACCACCCGGTTCAAAATAGCGCTTCTCATCAAAGACATCATAGGTAGGCAGCAACTGTTTGCGCACCCGATGAACAATCGTCCCTTTGCGTATTAGGACAGCGCTATTATATAAACGTTTCCCCCCTTGCGACTGACGACGCTGTTCAATACAGCCAAGCAGAACATCAATATTCGGCAGTTCGCGACAGAGCTGCTCCAGAGCCTGGTCATGGGCAGCAAGGAAAGCCGGGCGTTCCAACAGGTCCTGAGGAGGGTAGCCGGACAGGGCAAGCTCCGAAAATACTACCAGACCGCACTTCTCTCCCTCAGCCTTACGGCTGGCTTCAAGAATCTTCCGACTGTTGGCTGCAAAATCGCCAATCACCGGGTTTATCTGAACCAGAGCAATTTTCATACTTTTCCAACTTACACTGAATGAAACAGAAATTTCCCTTGGAAAAACTTCCACAAGAGCCACAACACCATGGCGCTGTGTTTACCACATATTCCTTTGTTGTCAATTATTAGGGGAGAAAAAGCAAACTGTCGATGCTTGCGCATCTCAACTTGGCAGAGACTTGCGGATTTTTTTGCTGATTATCACTAACCTTCATCTCATGTCTGTGTCATCCCCGCGTAGGCGGGAATGACTGTGTGGCGAGGGAATAATCAATGCGAGAGACAGATCAAATTCTTCTGACAAAGGTAGGGGACTGAATTTTTTTCGTGGCTTTTTGCAAAAATCATTCTGTCTCCCGGCAACGCAAAAACATCATCTCATTTCACCTATCTTCGTCTCGCCAACATAGTCCCGGCGCTTAAAACCGGTCATAGTTGTCATCTTCCGAGTCAACACTCCAATCTCTTTGAGATTTCTCACAATGGTTTTCACTTCATCGATCAATTCCTGCTCCTCCAGGTCCCCTTCAAGCAGCTGCGCCGTTCCCAGCGCAGCAAACAGGGGTGAGTTAATTTCATGAGCCACTGTTCCAGCCAACTCCACCACCCCTTGTAGCTTAACCCGTTCCAACTGCTCTTCTTCCAGCTGCCGTTTGGCAGTAACATCACGAATCACCTCAATGACATACTCGATCTCTCCATCTACTCCAAGCATGGGAGAAGCCGTGCGCTCATACCAGCGTATTCCGCCTTCCTGAAAAGTCCGATGGGTATAAACGGATGTGTTTCCCGTCTCCATGACCCTGCTCACCGGGCAATCTTTTGCATCACACTCCTGATCCTGCCAGAGTTCATGGTAATCGGAACCCAGCAATTCATTTTCAGAACGATGCATCACCTCCTGAAAGACCTTGTTCACCAGCACCAGGTGTTTTTCCTTATCCAGCACCAGTAGTTGCGGTCTGATACAATCCAGGATATTGGTGAGAAACCGTTCATTCTCCTCAATCTGGTTAAAAAGAAGAGTGATCTGCTGATAGGTCTTGGCGTTACGGATGGCAGCACCTCCGGCCTCGGCCACAGTCACGGCGAAATTGATCTCACTGCTGGTAAAACAACGGGGCACATCAGAGAGGATGCGAAGCACTCCTATAACATCCTGCTCCGCCTTAATAGGAACAGAAAGTAGAGATTCAATCCCCTCTTCTTCCATGTATTTTTTGTAAAAAATTCGGGCATCTCGGCTCACATCATAGATGGACGCTGGAGAACCAGACAGGGCAGCCTCAACATTTTTCTCATTCTCCACGTGCCCCCGCAGAAGATAGTGCTCGGACAGGCCATGGGAAGCCACAAGTTCCAACCGATTGGTCTGAGTCTTGAGCAGGCGAATGGTACAGCCTTTACAGCCCAGAGAATGAGGCAGACGTTCAACGATGGTATCAAGGACTGCCGACAGATCAAGACTGGAATTAAACAAGGTGGAAATTTCCTGCACCTCCTTCATAAAATCCACCTGATTCTCCATCTCCTTGAACATCCTGCCATTGGAAATGGCAATTCCCACCTGTTCGGCGAGTGCCATGGAAAAAGAAATCTCATCATCCGTAAAAGTTCTGTTCTTGCGAGTGAGGAGACGGAGGATACCGATAATAGAATCCTGAAAAAGAATGGGGAGGGTGAGGATGCTTTTTACCCCCTCACTCTGAACCAATTGCTGATCACCATGCGTTGTTTCCCTATCCACATCAGTTTTGGCCACCGGGTGGCCGGAACGAATGATCTCCATGGTCTCTTCCGTATCAATGGTATAACGGGAAAGGTACTCCGCAGAGAGCCCATGGGCGGCACCCATAACAAACTGACCGGTCTCGGCATCCAACAGGCGGATGGTTGCAGCATCCACCGCCAGGAGATCAGGCAGACTACAAACAATGGTATCCATGACCTGTTGATGATCAAGTACCATAGAGGTCAGTTTGCTAATCTTCTGAAAGACTTTTAGATACTCCTGTTCCCTTATTGACGTCATAGGCCTAGCTACTCCGATTCAGATTCTCTTGAGGACACAGAACTCCTGAAGTTTACTTTTCACAAAAAAAGGATTCATCACACCATTCTCAATATTTCTGTGACGAATCAAACACATATCCATAACAACAGAGAAAAAAGAAGAAAATAACGGAGGGGAGCCTGAACCAGCTAAAAAGTCCACAACTTCACTATGGAGAAAGGAACATCACCAATAGTATAACAAAAAAAGACATGGGCCAGTTGATGGATGCACAGATCTTCGGAAGTGTTGTGACCTTAACGATCAAAACACTTCCGAAGACACAGTCAGCACCAAAAGGAGGAGAAACTGGGACATTCTGTGTGTGTGTTGTTACCAGAATCTATACAGTGCCATACAACGTAGTTAGGCTTCCCACTAAAGCCGTTATAACCTGCCCCTCCACAAGGACAGTGGCCCATGTCCCAATAATATATGCAACTTTAGCGCCAGACAAGCTACCACGTAGGGTGATATTTTAAAATTACTATTGCATCAGCCAGTTAGGGCAAAAACAACAGCACCAGAAGCCCTATTGCTCCTGGTCAGCAAAAACCAAGACGCAACAAAAAAGACGCACCGCAAGCAAAAGACCCTAGCAAACACACCCTTGCCCACCATAAGGTTACAGGAGAAAAACTCACTTAAAATGTAATTAAAAAACAGACACTAAAGAGCATTTAGAATGGCCACACCAGCAAAGCATTCACCCCAGCCACAAATTGAACGTTCAGATAGACCTGCAGCTAATCAGAGCAACAACAAAGTCGCACTGAAACTTTAATGTTGCACTTTCGGCACAGACCTGAGCTTTCATTTTCTCTTTTCCTTTCCTCATATTGCCATCTCTTCACCTATCAATCTCCCGAGACAACTGAAAAAATTTATTTCCCATATTCAAACACAACTTTTGGCACTGTCTGTGCAAAGTATCCCGGCAGATGTGGGCTTGCTGGAAAAAACGAGTAAAAATGACGGCAGGCTTCCCTTTAGCAATATCATCTAAATCCAAGAAGTTGGAGAGCAAGCACAGGTTGCTAAACCTGCCTCAACAATGTCCATAGGTACTCAATGACTCCCTTTATGAAAATAAACAAGATACTCTGTCTCCTCCTTTCAGTGCTGATTGTTTATCCGGGTCAGGCATGGGCCTTCCAATCCCATGCCGCCCCCGAAGGTATCTATGTACACCAGCTGGCCCACATCTTTTTTATGGCTGCTCTCTGTTATCTGTTCTGGGATATACGCAGAAGCTCATTTCCCGACAGGGGGTGGAGATTCCTTCAGATGTTCTGCGTTTTTATGGTGTTATGGAACATTGTGACTTTCACAGGCCACTTGGTAGGAGGCTTTATCGACAAGGGAACTTTTGTCACAGAATCCGGCTATTTTTCAACAAAAATAGCCGGGCCAATCAACATGACAAAAATGATTTATTATTTTGCCAAGCTTGATCATATTTTCAGCGTTCCGGCCCTGTTCTGCCTGTATCTTTGTCTGCGTTCTCTCTACAAGGCGTCCTGTAAGGAGGAAAAGGCATGAACGGGCTACCTATGTATCCGGCATATTTTACCGACATGGCCGGGTCTCTGCTCATTATTGTTTTTTCTTTTCTCTCCCTTCGCTACGCCTATCTCTTAACCAAAAAACAACCTGACAATTTTCTATGGGGCTTTCTTTTTTACTTCTGTGCCACACTGGCTGTCTTTGCCATCTCCAGGGCAATGGGTCATTTGGTCAAACAAGTTCTCTTTATCAATGGAAATAATGAACAGTGGAGGATAGTGGCACCATTTTCCGGCGGTTTCAATACCCTGCTCATGACCTCCCTTGCGGCCGTGACTATTTACTACCACAAGGGCATTGAAGGGTATCGAGCCATTGAAACAAAGGCCAGAAGCCTGAAAACAGCTAACAAGAAGTTGAAGCGGACAGCCACCCAGCTCTATGAAATGAATCTGCATCTGGAAGAAATGGTTGAAGATCGCACCAGAGAACTCTCTGCCTCGGAAAAAAAATTCCGCAATTTCTTCATTAATTCAAAAGACATGGTCTATTTTTGTGATGCAGAAGACAGATTAGTGAAGATAAATGCCTCCGGGCTTAAAATGCTCGGATACCCCATCTCTGATCCTCCTCCTCTTACTCTTCACGATATATTTCACAATGAAGATGACTTGGATAAGTATTTTGAAGAAATTATTGCCAATCATTTCATTAAAGATCTTGAGGTCGAATTTGCCATGGCTGATGGTACGATTATCAATATTCTTCTCTCAGCAACCGCTGTCTATAATGATATCGGTAAATTCATAGGCTGCGAAGCTATTGCTAAGGATTTGACCCGGGTGAAGACCATGATGAGCCAATTGGCCTCCAGCGAGAAAATGGCCTCAGTAGGACAGATGGCAGCCGGGGTTGCCCATGAAATCAACACACCACTTGGGGTGATCCTTGGTTATTCTCAGCTCCTGATGGATGACTTTCCACCTAAGACCGAAGAAGGACAGAGCCTGAAGGTGATCGAACGTCAAACCAAGACCTGCCGTAAAATTGTTGCAGATCTGCTCAAGTTCTCCAGGCAGGTAGAAAGTGCTAAGGAGGATATTTCACTCAATGAAGTCATGACGGATGTACTGGCCGTGAGCGAACACACTCTTGGCATGGATCATATCCGGGTACACCAGGACCTGGCCAAAGACCTGAAACCCATTGTTGGTGATGCGGGAAAATTGCGTCAGGTCTTTATCAATTTTATTAACAATGCCCATCACGCAATGGAAGAACAGGGTGGCGGGGAGCTCTTTGTATCCACCCGCAACCTGCATGACAGCATGAAGGTCGTGGCCACCATTCAGGACACCGGACATGGCATACCAGACAAGGTTCGTTCCAGCATCTTTGATCCATTTTTCACAACCAAGACGGTGGGAAAAGGAACAGGCCTTGGGCTCTCTGTTTCCTATGGCATTGTCCATGAACATGGAGGCATTATTGAGGTAGAAAGTCCGGTAGTTGACAAGGAAAGTGGAGAGATCCGGCCCGGTACAGCATTCCATGTCATTCTGCCAGCCGCAATGGACGAGCCGCATGTTGTAAAGGAGTAAAGAGTGAAATTCTTTTTTTTAGATTCTGGAGGAAATAATGGCTGATATTATAGCACTTGATGATGTCATGGATGCTGCGGTTCTCATTGGTAAAATCTTAACAAAAAAAGGGCATACCGTGCACACATTCACAGAGGAAGATGATGTCATCGCTCATGCAAAAAACAATAAGGTTGACCTGGCCATCCTTGATATCAAGCTGAAGAAAATGAGTGGCGTTGAAGTCCTGGCTATTTTGAAGAAAATTGATCCAGCGATGCGGGCCATCATTCTCACAGGATACCCCACGATTGAAACAGCACGTGAAGCCATCAGTCTTGGGGCAGATGAGTACTGCGTAAAACCAATTGATCGTGATGAACTTGAAGAAAAAGTAGAAAAAGTTCTTCAGATCTCCAAATGCTGAAAAACTTTTCATAACGAACAAAACAAGCCCACCAATAGGGGAGGAACAACCATAACAATACGCAGTAATCAGATGAATCAATAGAGTGTACTAACCAACGGTACCTTTTTTCAAGGTAGCCTTCTTGCATTAACCAACACCAAGGAGTTGTGATGATGAAAGGTAACAGAGCGTTAATTACCTTAATGGTGATTTCGATTTTTCTTTTTGCCTGGCAAAGCAGCTGTTTTGCCGAGGTAAAAATTTCAGCAACAAACTATAAGGCAGGAGATACTGTCACCATCGAAGGAAAGATCACCCCCGGGCAAGAACTGTATATCGCTGTTGCCCAGCAAAAAATGTTCAAAAGCTCTGATACAGAAGGCAAGTTTGAAAAAAAGAAACTGCCCAAAAAAGGAGAAAAGGTTGGGTATTCACCAGATACCGCAATCCCCCCGCTCTATTACATGATCACCACAAATCGTGATGCCTTTGGTAAAGATACAGACAAGAAATTTGGCGGCCCCTCCTTCCTCTTTAAAAAGGGAAGCGGACTCTACAACACCACAATGTTTAAACTGAAAAAAAGTTTTGACGATGTAGGTTCCAAAGAGATGATGGGGCCCATCAAAACTGCTGAACAGTGGAATTTTCTCAAATTTGCCCATGAAGACGCATACGGTATCAACACCATCGTCAAAGAGGGAAACAAGAAGGGTAAAGTTGTTATCTTTGCCAGAAGTGTCATAGGGGATGAGTCCAGTGGAAATTACTGGGACAAAGGGACTTCAATAAAACTGGACAAGACAACCGGTCAATTCACGGCCTCTTTCGCATCATTTCGCCATACCGCACCTAACACCGCCTTTGATGTCTATGTAAACGGTGCAAAATCCGGTTCCTACAGTATTGAGAAAAATGGTTTCTGGCTCGCCAAAGGGTATCGTTACATGAACCCCTTGATCATTGTCATTGGTGCCATCCTTGTTGGTACCTATTTTTCTATGATCGGCGCTGCCGGCGGTATGCTGATGGGTGCGTTCCAGGCCCTGTTCGTTCAGACTGCCGGCCCTGTCGGTATCAATGCTGCAAACGTTCTGCGTCCCTCAAATATTGCCCTCACTCTTTTCTCCCCACTCGGTTCCTTCTATCGCTTTGCCGTGGTTGAGAGACGTGTGGCCTGGCCGGTTGGTCTCTCTTTTGGTGCCGGTATTTTCATTGGTTCCATTTGGCTCGGCAGCTATGTCACCCAATTCATCTCGATGAAGGCATACAAAGAGTGGCTGGGTGTCCTGGTTGTCATCATGGGTATCAAGACTCTTATGGAAATGACTCCTTCTGCCATGAATAAGAGAAAGAATATCAAGGCCATGACCCAAAAATTCAACGCTGCTGTCAAGAAGGCAAAAGAGACAGGCGGTGCTGTTGAAATGGGTTCAATTGAACCGGTTAAGTCCGGCATTACCGATTACCGTTTCAAATTCTGGGGTGAGGAATTCAGGATCAATCCCCTGCTCTTTGCCTTCCTGGGCATCATTGTAGGTATTGTTTCCAGGGCGTTTGGTATCGGCGGCGGATTCCTGCTGGTACCGATGATGACCACCATTGCCGCCCTGCCCATGTATGTGGCCGTACCTATCTCTTTGATCGGTACCTGTTTTTCCAGTGTCGGCTCTTTTATCGGATATACGATGAATGGCTATCTGCCAGACATGGTACTTGCCGGATCCATTATTATTGGTGGTTTTGCCGGTGGTATGCTTGGCAGCCGCTGTCAAAAGATGTTTAGTGAGAAAACACTGAAGATCGTCCTGGCCTGTACACTGTTCTTCCTGTTCTTCCGGTTCCTGAAAATTGAGTACTGGATCTAAGGGATTGTCAGGTCGTTAAAAAATACAATATGAAGTGGAACGGAGCTTGTCTGCATCAGAAATTGGACTATCTCTTTCCACTTCATATTCTTTTAGGGTTCTTTCGGATTTGTACTGCAATTAACAAAACGATTGAGCAAAAATACAGGATGACCGGGTAAAACAGATGGTCACCTGTAGAGCGAACCTTAAAATTAATGGATTATCATGGAATCATTTTTAAATGCAGTCTGGGAAAACCTCTACGCAGCAATTCTGTTTCTGGCTGCAAGCCTCGATGCGCTGCTTTCCCCAATCCAAACTGTCACAGGCCCCGCAGCAGTCATTGTCTTACTCGCTGTACTCACGGTATTTACCACAAAATTCCTGGGCAAGGTGTGCCGAACAAAAAGACACATCATGCTTGAGAAAAAATTTAAGTATTGGCTCAGTGTCCGCGAAGAGGCCATGCAATGTGAAGATCGTGAAAAAGGGAAGCGAATGGCAAGAAACATTGACCAGGCAAAACTTAATCGCTGTTATTATGATTATTTTTTTGAAGGATTGTTACTCAGCCTGCTCACCATGTATATGCCGATTCTTATGATATTGTCCTATATCAACACCTTTTATCGCTCTGAACGGCTAATGGCTCTAACCGGAAGAGATTATATCATGCGTTTCAGCTCATCCGGCAGTGAACCCACGCGGGTCGGTTCTGTATTTTTCTTTTTAGTTTCTCTCCTCTCCCTCTATCTGAGCTGGTTTATCATAAAAAAAGTTCTTAAAGTGATGGGAAGAAACAAAGCGGTAAATGAAGAGAAACAGACGCCAACTACTCATTACCAAGTGGTAAACTAAACGCTTTTTTCTAGCGGAGGAACTCAAATGAAAAAATCTGTATTCTCCATGTGCGGGATGTGCACTGTGCGCTGTCCCATTCGCGTGGAGTCGGAAGATAATAAAGTAACCTGGATAGAAGGCAATCAACACCTTCTTGGCGGTGCGCTTTGTGCGAAAGGGTCTGCGGGACCTGCCCTGGTTGCCGACCAAGAGCGGCCACAACAGCCGCTTATCCGGGTGGGCGATCGAGGAGCCGGGCGCTGGAAAAAGGTAGACTGGGACACCGCCCTTGACTATGTCGCCGACAAACTGAAAAAGATCAAGGCTGAACATGGCCCTGAATCGGTTGTCCTTTCCTCAAGAGGTGGGCCATGGCAAAATATGTACAAAACCTTTATTCACGCCTTTGGCTCACCTAATTACACGAATCATGACTGCACCTGCGGACGCAACACCCACCATGCCAGTCTTTCTCTCAATGGAGTGGGAAGAAAGGGTTTTGTCTATGACATAAAGAATGCCAAACACCTGGTTCTTTTTGGTCGGAACATGTTCTCATCTCTGCGCATTGCCGAAAACCTGCAAACCCTGGATATGCTGGACAATGGTGGAAAGCTTACCTATGTAGATGTTCGTCAAACCATGACCGGACTCAAGGCGGATCGTTTTTTCCAGGTACGGCCTGGAACGGATTATGCCCTCATTCTTGCTATGATCCATGAGGTCATCAGAAGGGATGTCTATGACCATGAATTCGTAAAGCAGTATGTGAGCGGTTTTGAAGAACTCAGCTCGTTTATAGAACAGTATACTCCTGCATGGGCCGCAAAAGAGTGTGGTATCAAAGAGAAATCCATCCATGCCTTTATTGATGAGATCATCCCTGCCATGCCCAAGGTTATTTTTCACCCTGGCTGGAATCTGTCTCGTTATAAAGATTCATTCTATGCCAGCCGCGGTCTGCATATCTTAAATGTGCTGATGGGAAACATTGAGCAAAAGGGTGGATTGCTTATCCCCAAAGGACCTGGGAACTGTGGCGTAAAAGGTATTCGCAGCCTTGATTGTGCAAAACCTGACATCAAACGCGCAGACGGTGTCGGCTGGAAATACAAACATTTCGACAAGGGTCCTGGCCTTGCTCACTTATTTTTTGACGCCATGGAAAAAGAAGAGCCATACCCCGTTAAGGCCTGGATTACCATGCGCCATGACCCCTTCAGCGCAATGCCGGATCCGCAAAAACAAAAAGCTTCTTTTGACCACTGCGACCTCCTGGTCGCCATTGATACCCATTACGGTGAGTTTAGCTGGTATGCCGATGTGATTCTTCCCGAAGCTACCTACCTGGAAAGGGAAAGCACCATTTGCGTGCAAAAAGGATTAAAACCCCACCTGGCCGTACGCAGGAAGGCAATAGAGCCTGAGACCGATACCAAACCGGCCTGGTGGATCTTCAAAGAACTCGCCCAGCGACTCGGTATCGATGAATATTTCCCCTATAACACCATAGAGGAACTCTGGGACTGGCAACTTGAGCCCACCGGCTTTTCCATAGAGGATTTTGACGAGAAAGGTTTTGTTTCTCTCACCGATGATCCGATTATGTATGACCCGAAGAAGCTGGAAGGACAGTTTGGAACGCCTTCCGGAAAGATAGAACTCATCAGTAAAAAGCTGACGGATGCGGGACTCCCCTCGTTAAAGGAATATGAATCTCCCGCTAAACCGGAAAAAGGTATGTTCAGACTGGTCTATGGCCGCTCTGCCGTGCACAGCCATGGGCACACAATAAATAACCCTCTGCTTAATGAGTTGATGCCGCAAAACAGTCTCTGGATCAATACCAGAGTCGCCAACAAACTTGGTATTGCCAACGGCGATCTGGTCGATATAGCAGCAGAGGATAACAGCTACACAGGCACCATGAATGCCCATGTTGTAGATTATATCCATCCGGAAGCAGTATACATGGTACATGGATTCGGCAAGCATATTCCCTTGCAATCAAGGTCATATCATTCCGGAGTCAGTGACCAGAAGCTGATGGTTGGAAAACTTGACGACTGGGATCAGGCAGGCGGAGCCGTAAACCTTTGCGAGTCTTTTGTCCATGTGCGGCGCAGTGTCCGGAACTTAAAGAGGAGGGTCGAATTATGAACAAATACATGATCTACCTCAATTCCAAAAGATGCATTGGTTGTCACGGATGTGAGGTCCATTGCAAAGCGGTTAAAGGATTGCCCGTTGGCCCCTTTCTCTGCGAAATAGACCACAAGGCAGTACCCAGTGTGAAAGGATTCCCGAAAACTGAATTCACTTTCCGCTCCTGCTATCATTGTGACAATCCTCTCTGCGTACCGATCTGTCCAACAGATGCCATGATCAAACGAGCGGATGGGATCGTCTACATTGATGAGGAAAAATGTATCGGCTGCATGGCCTGTGCAACTGCCTGTCCATGGTCAATTCCGGAGATGAATCCGGAGACCAAAAAGGCTGTAAAATGTGACTACTGCATGGATCGGGTAGACGTTGGGCTTAAACCAGCCTGCGTCACCAAATGCACGACCCATGCCCTGAAATTCGTCACAATGCAGGAAGTATAACAAAACAAACAATTGTCGAGAGACCTGCTCGGTCTCTCGACAATCACTTTCCTCAACAACAAGTTCACCCTACACAGAGAAAAGGCTTTAGCCGCGAACAGTCTCCAAAACTGCGCAAACAGCCACACGGCCCGAACCAAACACTGTTCGCGGACAAATCCGCTCCAACAAAAAAAGCACACTCGGCATCGATTCAATAACGAGCAATTCATACTCCAAGTAGGAGC
>JAQYVF010000011.1 GCA_030145625.1 Desulfocapsa sp.
CTTCAGGCCGACCTGATCTTCATCAGCAAAAAAGATGACAAAATCGTGGCAACTACAAATCAGGAGATGTCAAAAGAACTATTAAATTCTGGTCACTTGCAAGAGAGTTTCAATAATGTGGGAAATACAGAACTGGAAAGACGAATCAATGGCAAGCCTTATGCCCTGCTATACCTGCCGATAGAGGATAGCCACCAGGATGTCTTTGGTTCCATGGTCCTGTTAAAAGATATTTCCAAAGAAGTTGCAGTACTGAAGCACAACCTGACACTGGCAGTTCTGATTTTGATTGGCGCGATTGCCGTTGGAATACTCGTGGCAATAGTGATTGCAATCAAACTTGTGGCAAATCCATTGAATGATTTCACCGGACTTTTCAGCAAACTTGCACTTGGTGACTTTACGATCAACTACAATACTAAGAAAGTGAACTGTTCAGCGGTCATGAAGTGCGGTAAAGAAACATGCCCATGTTATGGAAAGGACGCAGTATTATGCTGGTTTGACGTAGGGAGTTGGGCACCGGAATTCGGCAAAGAGGTGCACTGTCCGAAGATTTTAAATAAAGTATATAAATCCTGTGAAGAGTGTAAAGTATATCGATGTGTATGTGATAACGAAATCAGCACACTTGGCGCCTGGTTTAATAAATTTAAAATCAATTTTAGCGAGATACTTCTTAACCTTAGAGGAGTAACAAGCAACCTCGGAGATTCGTCCGAGACATTATCACAGGTCTCGGAAAATATGAGTTCATCCGCCGAAGCGACTTCGACGAAATCAAACACGGTAACTGTTGCTTCTCAAGAAATGAATGCCAAAATACATTCTGTTGCCGAGGCAATGGAAGAGACTTCAACAAATGTAGCCATGGTTGCCAGTGCAACGGAAGAGATGACTGCCACCATAAACGAAATTGCCCAAAGTTCTGAAATGGCTCGAGACGTCTCCGCTCAAGCAGTCTCTCAGTCAAAAAACACATCAAAAACAATGGGAGAACTCAGTCATGCGGCACAGGACATAAGCAATGTCACTGAGACTATTTCTGAAATATCCGAACAGATCAACTTGCTCGCCTTAAATGCCACCATAGAATCTGCCCGTGCCGGTGAGGCGGGAAAAGGCTTTGCCGTCGTCGCAAATGAGATCAAGGAACTCGCCAGACAAACAGCAGACGCTACGAAAAACATTAGAGGAAAAATAGAGGGCATACAGGTATCAACCACTTCTTCCGTCACAGAAACAGAAGAGGTCATCAAGGTAATCAATAACATAAACGAGATCGTAAGTACCATCGCCGCGGCCGTCGAAGAACAATCAGTATCCACACAAGAAATCGCAAGAAGCATCACCGGAGTTTCACAAGGGATAAGTGAAGTAACTGTGAATCTAACGGAAGCTACCTCTGCAACGGAAGAGATCACAGGAGATATTGCAGACGTTAATCAAGCATCCGGTGATATGACGAACAGCAGTTCGCAAGTTAATAGAAACGCACAGGACTTATCTAAACTGGCTAGCGAGCTTGAAGAGATGACCGACCGGTTTAAAATGTAAACATGCTTGCACATGATTCGATACAAAAGTCCCCGGAGAATCGTTGGCTGAAAGAGGGCCATACAATTCTCCGGGATAAAACAGACAGATATTGATCTAAAACAGGTAATGGATGCCTATATGAAAATAATCACGATCAGTGCCACCGGCATCTTCTATCATGTCTCCAGCAAAAAAATGGGACACGTAACTAGTGAGAAGGAGGTTAGGAGTTATCAGGTAGCGTGCAGAGAGCTGTACCTGTTGACCAAGCCAGTATGAGTCGCTTGCTTCTGCTTGGGCGGTGATACCATTGAGGCTGCCGTAATAGGCATCGTTCGTCTCTGCCCGCCATTGAAATCCATATCCAAGTGTGACAACAGCCCCATCGCCAAAGCTGTAACCAAGATTGGGTTGCATAAAAATCAAATTGTACGGTTGTATATCACGAGCATAGCCAAAGAACGGTGTGGCAAAAACATGATCATAAAAGGTATTCAGTTCGTCGTCATCTGGATCGCTATCACCTGAGAAGTAAGCAGTTTTAAAACCCAAGATCGGAGTGTTCCCCCCTTGAAAAAAGGCATACCTCACTTCTCCGAATCCTGCAAAGGCATTGATGGAACTGCCTCCAGGTTGGTCTTCGTACTCACCAAACTGATATGCCAGGTAATAATCAAGGCTCCACTGTCCGACGTTATCCAGCGGCTGGTGAAGCTGTCGTTCAACGTTCATTGGCAGATTCATCCTCAATAAGAGGGTATGCCGCTCTTCATCATTTCGTCCACCGCCCCCCTGTTCAAACTGCCGATCTCTGAGATCCCAGCCGAAATAAGAGAAGTTGAAATTGAGCATAGACTCATCGAAACGAAATCCGCTTGAAAAGCCCCAAAAATATTCTCCGGTACCTGACATATCAAAATCCCCATCCGCAAAATCTACATATTCGGCGGCAAAAGCATCAAACTTAACAAACTCATCATCTATCCACCCCACTCGCAAACCATCATAATGCTGTCGGACATTATTCCCTTCACCTACATTGATAAATAAATTTGCCACTTCAATCAATTGCCGACCAAGCCGGATGACAACACGCTCATCCTCGTCAACGGGAAAACGATAGCCAATGAACAATTCCCAAATATCAATATCCGTTTCATCGGCCGTCTTTTCACCGCCTTCCCTACTGTCAACAGTTCCGTAACCAAGTTGACCGAAGATTCGCCACCGATTGCTCAGATGCCAGTCACTGTGTAACGCCAAGCGAAGCTGTAAAGCATCCTGATAGCCTATGTTGGATATTCCCATATCCTTTTCATCATAGAATTCATAGGCCAAGCGTAACTCACCGCCAACACTGAGGTAGCTCTCTTTACTTTTGCTTAGAGGTATGCTTTTTATTAGAGCCCAGAAATAATCATACGGTGAGTTTTCAGGGTGCAGCAACGGCGACGCATCGCCAAACGTCGACCAATCCTCACTCCAACGAGCTCTTGGTATTGGCTTCGGAATGCTCGACGTTGAATTACCCTCTTCTTTTACAATAGATTCAGGAGTCGTTTCTGCCATAGAATTATTAAATTCTCCATCTCCAACAACTGAAAACAAACAACTAAAGAGAATTACGGTAACCTTATGAAATTTATCAGAACCAGAATGCATACTATTTTATTACCCAGTCTTGAGGACGTTTTGTGTGGCAGAAACGACACGCCTCCGGGGCCTTAACAACATGTACAGTAGCGTTATTTTTTTTATGACAGCCAATGCATTTCATGTGAAGGACATTGGCCCGATACATGATAAGGTCATCTGCGCTTGCAGCGTTTTCTGCTATAGCACCACGAATCAGCCCCTCACTATCATGACAGTCTATACAGCTAAAGGACTCATCCTCGGTATAGGTGACGATTGGTTCGTGGTCGCCATCATGATGACAATCACCGCAACCGGCGGCATACTCTTTTATGTGTTTTTGGTGGAGAAACGTTATTGGTCCTGTATAGGTTGACGGAAAGATCTTTTCAGAACCGCCACCGTCTGCAACACCTTCAAACTCGATAACCTCAGGATAGTTTTCCTGAGCAGCCGCTATCCCTGGGAAAAGTAGAAAGAAAGAGGCGAAGCATAGTAATAAGGTTCGTGCATACATGAGTCTTCTCCTAATATTCTATTTTACGTCTGCCATAGGCTTGTGTTTTAAGATCCCAGAAGGTCTCAGGATCCGGCTTCTTCCCTTCAAATCCATCCCCTAACGTAGCCAATGTGTAGGGACAAACATTCATACAGTTGGAACAGGGCGCCCCTGATTGAGACCACCAGCGCGAGCACTTTTTGCCGTTTATATACCATTTGAGAGCCCCGGGATTACCACAGGGATTGGCTTCAGGAGGCGGTAAAAAGGAACGCTCTTTGTCGGGGCAGATGGCTCCGGAAGGACATTCAATCGCACAGATCCCACATTCCGTACAATATTCTGTAACTCCAAAGCTGATGGGCTTGTCCGGCTCAAGGGGTAAATTGGTGAGTACCTTGTCGATTCGTACATGAGGACCCCATTCAGGGGTGATAAGATAGCCAAGGCGACCAAGTTCTCCGAGTCCGGCGTCATGGCCAATGGTACACTCATGGCTGTGCTGTTCATACAGGGGATAGCCACATAACCAAGGGAACGAATGGCCTGAGCAAGAGCTACAGCAGTCAGCCCTCCTTGGGCGTAGCCCTGATTTGTACTGGCAACAGAAGGAATCGACGACGGGGCAATTTGGGTAAGGGCACGAGGCTGGACATTTATGAATACAATGGCGTACTGGACACTGTCCGGGATAATAAATTCCGATTCCGTTTCCCTGGGTTGATCCACCTTTTTAAAGACGATGTGTTTTATCTCTGCAGGACCAGGATCCAAACCATTGAGACAGACAGAATTAAACATCCACCTCCTGTCAATTTTTGTTATCCCTACCTTATCAGCCCCGGCATAGGAGGCAATGACCTTAATCTTTTTGGTTATGTCTGTGACATTATCCAATGACACAGGTGAGGAAGTAAGTTTTTCCGGCAAATCCTGGGGTAGCCAGCTCAAATACCCCCTATTCTCACGATTTTCTCCGTAAGGCCCAATGTTTTCGTTTCAGGTTGTCATTGCAACATTAAGAGCATAGTACATACGTGCTTCTTCCTGATTTTTTACTGGCCAACCGTGACCAATCTCACCTTCCTTAATATTGCCAATCATATTTACAGCCATGGCTTTTGCAGAAGATCCCTTTAACTCTTCAGACACAATCTTAAAGGCCATATTTTCACTGCCAAAACGTTTGAGATCAGGTTTGCATTGGTAGATTTCAGCTGCTGTTTTGTTTACTCCATGAACCTTAAATTTTGGAAAAGGAACAGTGCGCATAGATGGAGGCTTTGCCTGGACGTGTCCAGCGGTCAACATTCCTCCTAAAGATGCAATAGATGCTCCGGCCACAACTTTGATAAATCGACGCCGTGACAAATCCGTTTTTATGCTGTGTTTCAACTTCATGAGCACATGACCTCCTTAAAATATTATACAACCAACCTTCAAAGATCTCACTGAGCAGGCAACAAAATGAAACGTTTCATTTACGAACAATTCGATGACTAACCTTCACACAAGCTACTCGAAAAAATTAAAATGAGTGACGATTATCCCCATGAGGAGCCGTCAACCATACTATGGTTGGACTCAGGAATGGTAAAAAGCAAGGAACTAATTCTTAAGAAATCAACGTATTATATAATAATACAGAAAAAAGAAGGGAAGTCAAAATTGAAGATGACAATAGTGACAGAGATGATGTCAATCACTTGGCAGACAAATAGGAACTTGATGCATATACCAGAACGTTCCGGCTACCCTTCCCATTTGAAATCGGACTGTGATTTCAGACCATTCCAGATATATTTTCAAAAAGTACAGCGACGCGTGTAGATAATTTACCATGTTAAAAAAGAGGTCACGCAATGGAGCCAGCCAATAGAAGGGCCCCTTTAAAACTCTGCAATATGCTCAATCTTTATAGCATCACCATGCACTTCTATCTTCCATATAGTGAGTGAGGTGATAAGGAATTAATGGACCACGTCAAGAAGCTGTGTGGCAATACTCAACAACCAAAAACCAAGCTTTTTGGCTTGCCAATATCCGTCCATGCGGATATACCAAATCATATGGAACATACAACACAACTTTTCAAAGCACTGGGAGATATCACCCGACTTCGTATCATGGCCCTGCTCTTTTCCGGTGAACTTTGTGTCTGTGATATTACAGAGACTTTGAATCTGCCACAATCCACAGTCTCACGGCATCTTTCATATCTACGCAACGCAGGTTTGGTCCAGAGCCAACGCAAACAAAACTGGATGCACTACCGTATGCCCTCTAAACCTGATCAGCTGCTACGTGGTGCAATTGAATTACTTCAACAGCAGTTGCCCATACTGGCAACCATCCAGGAAGATCAGGTAAACCTAAAAATATATCTTAAGGAAAAAGGTAAAAAGGGCTGTCAAAAAAGCTCACGAAAAAAGAGCACTACTTAAAGGTGCCTTGAAAAATTAGAATTTTCGTTCAAAATTGAGGCATGAGAGAAATTTTACCGCAAGTATCTATTTGATATTCCGAGGATACAATTTTTCTCATAACGAAGAGTTTAGGCGAAAAGGCAATTTTGCAAGGTGGCCTTAACACAATTCCATGACTAGAGGTCAACAACACCTTAAAGCTTTATCTCCTTCAGGCAGTAAGAATCGCCCTGAAGAAAACCGTGCAATGACAAAGAAGGGGAATGATTTATGAACGATAAAATCTGTCCGACCTCTGAACGTAAAATGTCCAGTATTTTTGAACGTTATCTAACTCTTTGGGTCGGCTTATGTATTATTAGTGGAATTCTTCTTGGCAAGGTTGCACCTGATCTGGCTAAAACCCTTGATGGCATAGCGATCACTGTAAACGGCGCACCTGTGGTGTCCATACCCATCGCCATCTGCCTGTTTTTCATGATGTATCCAATAATGGTCAAAATCGATTTCGGCAGTGTAATCAAGGCGGGTAAAAGCGGTAAGCCGGTATTTCTGACCCTTGTTCTCAACTGGTGTATCAAGCCCTTCACCATGTATGCCATTGCCATGTTTTTTCTTGGTTTCCTGTTAAAGGGCTTTATCGGAGTTGAAGCCATTGATCTAGTCAAGATGCCTTTCGGCCTTGATCTTCCCCTGGGAGCTACCCATGGCGCAGGCACGGTTATAATGCAAGACGGTGTCAAAATGTTGCAAATCCCCTTATGGCGCAGCTATTTAGCCGGATGCATATTATTGGGTATAGCACCGTGTACAGCTATGGTTTTGGTGTGGGGTTATCTGGCTCGCGGCAATGACGGTCTGACTCTGGTTATGGTAGCCATTAA
The DNA here is from genome assembly GCA_030145625.1 of Desulfocapsa sp. Taxonomy (GTDB): domain Bacteria; phylum Desulfobacterota; class Desulfobulbia; order Desulfobulbales; family Desulfocapsaceae; genus Desulfocapsa. The sequence continues at coordinate 6,984 of JAQYVF010000011.1, forward strand.
CTCTTTAACCATGCTTGTACTCTACGGCCTTTTAGGTGGTTTCCTCCTCGGTGTTGGCAAACTTCCCATTCCCTGGCAGGCCTTATTGCTTTCGGTTGCTATTTATGTGGCTCTTCCGCTCTTTGCCGGATATTTCTCCAGAAAATGGATCATTGGTGCCAAAGGAGAAATCTGGTTCAAAGAAAAATTTTTGCATGTCCTTACCCCGGTAACAATCAGTGCCCTCCTTCTCACTCTAGTGCTTCTTTTTAGCTTTAAAGGAGAAGTAATTCTGGCCAATCCATTGACCATTCTCTGGATATCCATACCGTTATTCATCCAAACCGTATTTATATTTTCCCTGGGATATGTCGCAGCCAAACTTATGAAGCTGAACTATGAAGATGCCGCACCCGCTGCTTTGATTGGTGCCTCTAACCATTTCGAGGTGGCCATTGCCACTGCGGTAATGCTTTTCGGTCTATCATCAGGTGCCGCCCTGGCCACAGTAGTTGGCGTCTTGATTGAGGTTCCGGTAATGCTGATGCTGGTTGGGGTATGTAAACGTACCCGTAAATGGTTCAACGAGTAACGGTAGAGGATATTTTATGAAAACAACAATTCTCTTCCTTTGCACGGGAAACTCCTGCCGCAGCCAGATGGCTGAAGGCTGGGCACGTCACCTGAAGAGGGACGTTCTTGACGTCTGTTCTGCAGGCATTGAAAAACATGGTTTAAACCCATTGGCCATAAAGGTGATGGCAGAAGCAGGGGTGGACATTTCCCGGCACAGATCAAAAATGATCGAGGAACTCCTAGTGCAAGATTTTGATTATGTCATCACAGTATGCGACCATGCCCATGAGTCATGTCCCCTCTTTCCCGGCAAAGCCAGAACTATCCACAATGCCTTTGACGATCCCCCCCGACTGGCAGCCAAGGACTCCTGTGAAGAGGAAGCCCTGATTCACTACAGACGGGTGCGCGATGAAATCAGGGATTTTGTCAAGCAGCTCCCGAAGGCCCTTTCATAATCCAAACGGCCAAGAGAACACTTGGCCGAGATTAATTCAGGGCCACCTTGCAAAATTGCCTTTTCGCCCTAACTCTTCGTTATGAGAAAAATTTTATCCTCGGAATATCAAACATATGCCCCCCAAGGGCACTTGTACCCGTAGTTTGGGTGATTCTTGCAGCGCACCTGCGGTAAAACTTATCTCATGCCTCGATATTGAACGAAAATTCTAATTTTTCAAGGTACCCTCAGGCCGAACGTTTATAGCATCCGGGGAAATGCGGCACCGATGGATCTTGATCGTCATCATAAGCCACGAATTCACCTGGAGCAAAACAGCAGGACCACTCTTTGTAAGACAGCCCAGCTATCTGTTGAGACCCGTAGTTTTTCTTCCCTCTTGCGGCAGATTTGCCTCTTATTGTCCGACAGGCTCCTAGAGGATACTAAAGGTTCCCATTCGTATTACCTTCTACATAATTACGCCTAGGGTGAGAGTCCAGGAAGCCGAGCCAGTGGATGTCGAGACGCCAACCGTCGTACCCGTTGTTGAATCTTGTAAATCGAATCGCAAGGTATCATCCCAGGCATCGGATACCGATTCCTGTGCGACTTGCTTCCAGATAACCCCCGTCCATACCCAGTAGGTCATGGTCTCCTCTACGGTGGCCTGGTGATTGACTATACACTCGGTTTGCGTACAAGTACCCACCGGCATAAAGTTTATAGAACCGTTTCGTCGTATCCGTATTTGACCATTATCCTCGATAGCGTCATAGTGTAATGTTGCCATACCGCACGCCAGCACAGTATGAGTTTTTAATTCGCATTCAGCACTCGCACTTTCATCGAAATGCGGTATCACATCATTTTTCAGGCGTAGGGTTATGGAGCCAACACCAAGTTTTTTTGGTGTCGTAAAGGCTGGCATGAAACTGGGCCAGTGGAAATCCTTACCAAACGTCTCTGTTGCTGTTCCACCACTCCACAAGAGGGTAACCAGGACAATGAATGCCAACCAGGGGCCTTGAGATCGGTCCATTTTCATAAAATACACCTTTTCTATTTAAGGTTCATTCAGCCTATCCAATCCACTCCCTTAATATGGTAAGAAGGGCTTTTTTCTGCACATCTACGATTTCCAGATGGGATGCCAATATTTTTTCCAAATATTTCGAAGAGACAGAAGGTTGCCCTATATCTTCCTCACACTGGACAAAAAAAAGGCCGGACTGCATTGAATTTGCAACCCGGCTGACTGTTATAGCCCCGTAGCTTTCCGTCCTTTGATCGCTCAAAGTTTGGCATTTTATTTAAAAAAAATGAATTACAACTCACCTAACCATATATGGATTAATTTTCAAATAAATATAGTACCCATTTTGAAATTAATCCTAAAGACAGCCATGACATAAAAAATACTGGCAATGTCAAGTGATGGTAGTGAAACAGAAACAAGAAGTTCTTCTTGAGTATGCCAAAAACAGACTATACAATCAGACCTGACTTTTTTTATATAAGCATGTCAGCTCACAATTCACACAACTACAGGCCACCTTGCAAAATTGCCTTCCTCCCAAACTCTTCGTTATAAGATAAATTTTATCCTCAGAATATCAAGTATATACCTTCGGTGAAATTTTCATAATGCCTCGATTTTGAACGAAAATTTTAATTTTTCAAGGTACCCTACAATTTAATAACTCACTTTGTTTTCCAGTCATTCTTGGACATCAGTCAGATTATCGAGGACCAGTCGTTGCCGGTCATCAAAAAGCTGACGACTGATCAGCCAGATGGCTGTCAGGACGCCAAAACCAGTACCGGCGGCGATAAGAAACATGATCAGAATTTGGTACTTTACTGCATCAAGCGGTGATGAACCGCCAAGGATTTGGCCGGTCATCATCCCCGGCAGGCTGACGACTCCGGCTGCGGCCATGGAGTTGATAATGGGGATCATCCCGGTACGCATACAATCCCGTCGGATATCACCACTTGCCTCCTGCCAGTTCTGTCCCAAAAGTAAACGCTGTTCCACCATGGCACGATGGTTATATATTTCCGTAGTCAGACGATCTGAGGCCAGGGCCACTCCGTTCATAGTATTTCCCAGGAGCATGCCAAGGAGGGGAATGGCATACTGAGGGGTATACCAGGGATCTACACCCACCATAATTGTCAGCGCCAGGAAAGTAACCGTGAAAGAAGAAATGAGCATGGAACCGGTACTGATAAGATATCCCCTGGCCCCGGACAATTTACGCTTCTGCCGAGCCCACACCTCGTAGCCGGCAACAAGCAGCATTATTGTTGCCATAGTGAGCACCAGCCAGAGACTGGAACTGGCAAAGAGGACTTTTAAAACCAAACCGATGAGTAACAACTGGACGGTCATCCGCACACCGGAAATGAGCATCCTCTTTTCCAGGCCAAGCCCGATGCGAAGACTGGTAGCAGCCAGCAAGATGAGCAGAAACGCGGCAAGCCCGAGATCAAAAGCGCTCAGAGAGATCACATGCATTCGGTCGTCTCCTCCACCAGCGCCTGCGCTTCAACCCGATAGATCCTATTTGCCATCCGGAAAAGCTGCTCTCGATCATGACTGACCCAGAGACAGATGGTCTGCTTCATCTGACAAATATCTGTTACAATCTCCTCCACCACCTGCACCATCGCCTGATCCAGAGACGAGGTCGGTTCATCTAGGAGGAGTACTTGGGGAGCAGTAATCAAAGTACGAACAAGAGACAAACGCTGTCGCTCACCAGTAGAAAGTCGGCTCACCCGCCATCCACCAACATCTGGCGAGAAACCCATTTTCTTGAGCAATTCAATGGATTGCCCCTGCCCCACTCCACCATGAAAATGAGGAGCAACAGTATCATACCACCAATAAGATTCAGCTGGAACCATGGCCACTCTCTTTCTCCAAAGAGGGGGGGCAATGGCGGAACAGGCTATCCCATTGAGCAGACAATCACCCCCGTGTGCAATCACATCGGCAACTGCCCGCAGCAACTGGGTCTTCCCCACCCCTGACCGGCCTATGAGCCCAACGCATTCGCCTGGAAGGATATCCAGAGTATAGGGACCGTTTCCTAGAAAAGAGAGCGCACAGACATGCAACCCCTTGCTGTTTCCCTGATCAGGGTAGGGTAATGGTAAAGGTGCTTCCTTCATTTTCCCTGCTGCTTATTGATATCGTTCCACGATGCTGTTCTATAATGTTTTTTGTAATGGCAAGTCCCAGCCCGGTCCCCCGATTTTTATCGGTGAAAAAAGGTTTAAATATCTCAGCCGCCTTGTCTTCATTCATTCCTTTTCCGCTATCCTGGATAGAAATAAAAACCGAGCCGTCAGAATCCACTATTCCGGTACTCAGCCGCAACACGCCGCCCTCCGGCATGGCCTGGATAGCATTTACCAGAATATTAAGCAAGGCCCGGTAAAAGAGGTCAGGGTCAATGGTGATTTCCCCAATATTCGAATTGAAATCCGTCTCCAGTGCAATCCCCTGTTCCTGCAACTTGGCTTCGATGAACTGCAGAGCCTTGCTGATATTTTCGTTAATATCCACTGGAGAAAGCTTGACCTTCTGAGGCCTGGCAAAGTCGAGAAACTCCATGACTATATTATTCAGACGAGTGGTTTCAGCGACAATAATCTCGGCCAGATTTTCATTGCCCGGGGCCACTTTCTTAATCCTTTTATAGAGAATTTCAGCAGTGGAGCGAACAATTCCCAGAGGGCTCTTAATCTCGTGCGAAACCGTGGCTACCATGGTTCCGAGATGGGCCAGTCGCTGAGCATGGTTCAGCTTTTCCTCAAGACTCAATCGCTCATGCACCCTTCGCTCCATGATCTTATCCGCACGACTGACAATGGTACGCAGAACCAGAAAGAGAATAGCCATGACCAGAGAAGAGACCAGGATGATCCGCCCCTGCAACTGCATGATAGCTGAGTATTCACGGGAAAGATCCTGCGTGATTGCAATAACTCCCATAATCAAATCAGTGGAACGCTTATCACCTCGCACCTGCCGAAAAGGAATAAAAGTCTTGAGCATACAGTGAGCAGGCGCAGTACCGGGCAAAAGACTCAGGACCGAGCCACTGGAAACAATCTGAGAGTTTGGAGTCCCTGCCAATGCCTTCAAATACTCCAGACCTCCCATATCTTTTTTACCTACCTGCTCCTCATCGGTGGAATAAGAAATGATATTGATGGTGGAATCGTAAATGGTCACCGTTTGCATCTTCATGCCTTCCGTGGCATTGCGAACAACACGGTCCAGGCTCTGAAATTGATCCGGGTTGGAAAGAGCAATTTTACCATAGCTCACAACAGTGGGCAGGACAAAACTCCTGAACACCTGTTGGTTCAGATTCTCGGCAAGAAGAAGGGAGTAGGCCTCACTCTGTTCCAGCATAACCGTACGGGCATTGTTGGAAATAATCCAGGAAAGGACAAGGGTAAAGATCATGATCACAGCAAGACTGGTAAAAGAAAAATATTTTACCAGCTGAAAGGGCATGAGCCCCGCCCGCAGCTGTTCCAGCTGCTCCGGATCATTGATTGCCGGAAGTCTTTTTTTTTCAGTCACCGCATACTCCACATCGCCTGCAGATAGAGGTATCGCAGGCAATGGTAGTTCCGGCCTGAAACCCCTTTTGGTATTCCTGCCAGAGATAATCCTGTTTGATAGAGTGGTCTACAATATTCCATGGAAAATAATCGTCTTTCCCGTACTGATAAATAGCAAAGGTTTCAGGGCGCAGGCCATTCTTGCGCATGGCCTGTTTCCAGGGAACTCCGGTTTTAGCCATGGTCGCAAGAACAGTGGCCAGACGCCGGTCACCCCTGGCCAGAACCGCCTGAAACAGAACATTTTCCGGCTTGTCATGGTTCATCCGCACATTGGCCTCAGAACGTACTCCTTTGCGCAAAAAATCGATCTTTGCCTTGAGAGACTTAATGGCAATTGCTGCATTCCCTTCCTCACCAACAGCGAGTTCTTCTCCGGCAAAGGGATGAAATTGAAACGGCGTCCAGGGTTTTGGGGCAAAACAGTTGACAGACAGGGTGATCTCACACAGTCTTCCCCTGGCCCTCCCCCTGGGTAACATCCTTTCCCGGATCTTTTTCACCAGTTCCAGCATCTCTTGAAGGTCGGCCATGGTCTCTGTGGGCAGCCCTATCATAAGATAGAGTTTCAATTTATACAATCCTGCATCCACCAGACGCTCTGCAGCCAGAAGCAAGTCCTCCTCAGTCAGGTTCTTGTTAATCACGCGTCGAAGTCGCTCCGAAGCTCCATCCGGGGCAATGGCCACACTCTTCAAACCACTTTTCCCAAGAAGTTTCAGCAGAGGCCCGGAAATCCTATCAGCACGCAGGGAAGAAAAGGAAAGGGAGCAGCCACTCTCAAGGAGATAAGAAGAAAGAGACTCCAGTTCTTCTCTTTTAGCCATCTCCATGCCAAGAAGCCCCACACGCTTGACAGCAGACGAACGTTCTTCAAGCCCTTTGATCACCGCATCGGCATCCCAGAGACGCGGCGGTCTATAAATAAATCCGGCAGCACAAAACCTGCAACCCCTGGAGCAGCCCCTGCCCAGTTCTGTAAGATAGAGGCTGGAAAATTCTGCAGCCGGACTGAGCAGCTGCGAATGGGCCGCCTTACTCAGAGCCATCGCTGTCGCTTTTTTAATCCGTGCAGGAAGGCCTTTTGCAGGCAGTGAATCGATCTGGCGCCCCTCCTTATCACTGACAGGGCTATGCAAAGAAGGTGCATAGGCGCCGACAAGTTTTTCACTGAGGAGAAAAAGTAGATCAGAACGAGGGGTTTTTTCAAGATGCTCAGCCAGAAAAGGGAGCAGTTGAGGAAGAAGAGGCTCTGCCTCGCCCAGCAGAAACAGATCCGTAAAAGGAGCCAGAGGCTCAGGATTCATAAAGGTGGCAACTCCCCCTCCAATCACCAGAGGACCAGCGGCTCCGATAGGCCCATCACTTCTCTCTTCGGCAAAAAGAGGCACTCCCCCAACCAGCAGCAATCTGGCCAGATTCAGATAGTCGTGCTCAAAACTGATGGAGTAAAAGATAAAAGGAAAATCAGCAAGGGGTCTGCCGGATTCAAAGGAGCGAAGAGGGGCATTAGTGCCAAGAGGGAGGAAAAAACGTTCACAGACCAGTTCATCATGGTCATTAAGCAGAGAGTACACAAGTTGAAAGCCAAGACTGGAAACCCCTACCTCGTAACTATTAGGATAGAGCAGGGCGACAGGCAGACGACCAGTCCATTTTTTGAGATAGGTACCGCTTTCCAGATCAAGGAGATTAGAATTATCCGGCCCTTTTTTTTTCTTTCTGATAAAACGCTCTCCGTATCACACTTGAGCAGTTAGGAGCGCAAGCGATCACAGGTATCCAACATGCGGAGTCTTCGCCTACCTCTGTAGGCCACCTTGCAAAATTGCCTTTTCGCCCAAACTCTTCGTTATGAGAAAAGTTTTATCCTCGGAATATCAAATATATGCATCCCAAGGGCACTTGTATCCGTAATTAGGATGATTCTTGCAGGGAACCTGCGGCAAAATTTTTCACTTGCCTCGATTTTGAACGAAAATTCTTTTTTTCAAGGTACCCTGTAGTTGTTTCTACCCGCTACCACCTATTATGCGGTTGGGAGCAACCACGCGAAAATAGGCTGCCGATGACGACTTACGAATCAGTTAGCCTTCTTTCTCAGATAAGTCGGGGTTTCCATATACTCCTCATTCCAAGCCTGACTATCCTGCTTACTTTTGGATTTGTCGCCTGAGGAGATTCCGTGATTTTCAAAACCGTTAAAATTGGAAGATGAAAATATGGATTTTCTGGCCTGTGGATTGGTCGGAGCCGGAGATGTATGCGCAGGACGCTCTCCCTGTTCTTCGGCGGCAGAAGTTTTGTTCTTATTCGGCGATGCCATATCCACTTGAACAAGCTTTTCTTTCGAGGGAACCACTTCTCCCACACCTGTGGCAATAACGGTGACATGAAGTTCATCACCTAAGGCATCGTTATAGAGAGCACCGATAACCACCTTGGCCTCATCATCAACCTTGGCATGGATAAGGGCTGAAACTTCCATAAACTCAGCCATGGTAAATGTCTCTTCCGAGGCTGAAATATTGATGAGCAGGCCGCGCGCTCCGTCAATCCCGACATCTTCCAGAAGCTGGTTGTCGATGGCCCGCTTGGCCGCCTCTGTAGCCCGGCTTTCGCCTGCAGCAACACCGGAACCCATGATTGCCGGCCCTACCTCACGCATCACTGTACGCAGATCGGCAAAATCGGCGTTGATCATTCCCGGTACATTAATCAGATCCGTAATCCCTTTCACGGCCTGCAGGAGAACTTTATCCGCCATGCTCAGCATGTCGGAAAGTTTAGAATTCTTCTGCATTAAGGAGAGAAGGCGATCATTGGGGACAGTGATAATGGTATCTGCATATTTGCGCAGCTGGTCCCAGCCTTCCTCTGCATTTCGCATACGGAATTTCCCTTCAAAATGAAAGGGCTTGGTCACCACGGCCACGGTAAGCGCACCTAACTCTTTACTGATCTTGGCCACCACCGGGGCTGCTCCGGTACCGGTACCACCGCCGAGACCGGCGGCGACAAATACCATATCGCTGCCTTTGAGGCTCTCTTTGATTTCATCAATGGACTCCTGGGCAGCCAGCTCCCCGGTCTCCGGATCTGCTCCGGCACCAAGGCCTTTGGTAATATTGGGACCGATCTGCAAGCAAATGTCGGCTCGAGACTGATTCAAAGCCTGTTTGTCCGTATTGGCGGCTATAAACGCAACCCCCTGCAGGCGGTCATCGACCATGGTATTGATGGCATTGCCCCCTCCACCACCAACACCTATAACCTTAACGACCGCTACTCCCTCTGTTTCCGCCATTCTAAACGGCATACTCTCACCCCTGTTCAAGAAATCCACACGTTAATTGGCGTAGCATATCCATAAAATATCAGCAGATAAATTATAGCATCTGCCACTGTTCACTTAAACATTTTTCTTATGTAACTAAAAAAAATATCCCTCTTTGTTCACTATCCGCTTTAAGCCTGAGTAGAACTAAAAACAACAAGCTGTTTACATAATTTTACGCAGCCAATCCTTCATTCTGCCAACCATGGAACTATCACTATAACGATTGTCCACCTGGTGCTGCCGTCCATACATCACCAGGCCAACACCTGTGGTACAGCGTGGCGTATGTACTTGCTCCACTTTGCCACCGATCTGAGCCGGATAGCCGATTCGCACCGGCAGATCAAAAATCTGTTCTGCAAGATCAACCAGATTGGCCAGCAAACCGGTGCCACCGGTGATAACGATGCCGCCGTTAATCTTGTTTTTCAAACCGCAATTGATGAGATCCTGATTCACCATCTCCAGAATCTCCACCATCCTCGCCTGAATAATATCAACCAGGACCTTCTGGGTAACCTTTCGCGGGTCCCGATCACCGACAGTGGGCACATCAACCACGTGATTTGGTTTGATCAGTGAAGAAATGGCACTACCATATTCCTCCTTCAATCGTTCAGCATCCTGAAGTGGCGTACGCAGCCCTACGGAAAGATCATTTGTCAGGTTATGTCCGCCTAAACCGATTTCACAGGTATGGCGGATGGTCCCATCACAGAACACTGCCAGATCCGTGGTTCCACCACCGATATCAAGGAGGGCAACTCCTAATTCCATTTCATCAGGACTGAGGCTTGCATGGGCCGAGGCTATAGATTCAAGGACCATGTCAGCCACTTCAAGACCTGCCTTGTTACAGCATGTGTAGAGGTTATGCACAGCACCCATATCTGCAGTGACGATATGAACATTTGTAACCAGTCGTACCCCGGTCATTCCCAAGGGGTTTTGGATACCGGTATGGTCGTCAACCATATATTCCTGAGGAAGAACATGAATGATCTGCTGATTTTCAGAAATCTTCACGGTCCTGGCAGCACTAACGACATCGGCAACATCATTTTCCTTTATTTCCCGGCCATTAATAGCCAGGATTCCAGGACTATTAAAGCCCTTGATATGATTTCCGGCAATGCCGACATACACAGTACTCAGATCGCAGCCGGCAGACTCCTCTGCCTGCCCCACCGCCTGTTTAATAGATTTGACGGTGGACTCGATATTTACCACCACTCCCTTTTTCAAACCCATGGAAGGAGCAGTTCCAAGTCCGATAATATCCACCGCATCCTCAAAAACCTCACCAACCACACAGCAGATTTTAGTGGTTCCGATATCGAGCCCGACCACGAGATCCCCTGATTCTCTGTGCTCCTCCTGCTCTACCTCGCCTACCTGTCTGACTTCAATTTCATCCATACTTTTCAACCCTGTAACTTAACCATTTCATTCACCATGCCTGCAGCAATCTCCTCGTTTAACTAATCTTCAGCACCCCGGATTCATTAAAAAAGGCTGGTAACCCCACACCCAACTCCTTGAGCCAACCTGATCAAACAAAGAGGGCCACTGATAAATCATTTCTTTTCAACCTGTATTGCTTTGGGCGACCAACACCTTATTTTCCTGATAATCCATACGGATATACGCCACTTTCTCAATCAGCGCCCCGCCTTTTTTCTTTTGATACAATACTTCCAACACCTTACACAGCTGGTAATATTTTCGTTTTATATCTCCTTTGCCAAAATAGATGGGAAAGGGATGTTTCACCAGGTAGAGGATCATCTCTCCTTCAGCGGTTAGATGAACCTCCGAAACATTCTGGGCTGGCAGATTTGGATTGTTAATCTGTGCAAACCGCAAAAACAAGATTGCCTTGTCAAGCAGTTGTTCTTTCTCTTCTTTCCCCTCTACTGTATCAAGCCCGGTAATAACCGGAAAGTCAAGTGCCATCCCCTGCACAGCAGGTGCAAAAATTTTTCCTGATTTATCAAGGTAATAAAAACTTTGTTCTTTTCCCTGAACGACCAGGGCCTCAGGACGATACTCATTGACGGAAACAACCAGTCCGGCTGGCCAGATTCGTCTGATTTTCGCCAAAGAGACCCAAGGATGCTCTTGTAACCGTTGCTGAATTGCTTCCGGATCCAGGGTCAGCATATTCATCTGATAATTAATCCCTGCAAACTTTCTCAACACAGCTGGAGTAGTAACCCGGCAACCGGAGATCTCAATTTTTCGAATCTGAAAATAGCGGTAATTTCCAAGAAAGCCCTGTAAGGGGCCAACCAGAACAAAATATCCCCCCATAAACGTGACAGTCAATACCAGAGAAAAAAGCAACAAACGCTTCCATCCTCCTCGCTCTCCTCCCTGAACAGGAGTGACTGTTTCATGCTTTTTTCGTTGCTCAAAACAACTCTTCAACTTCTCACGAAAAGTCTTTTTTCCCGCCTTTGCTCCAAGATGACTTGCCCTATAGCAGGGTTGCTGTTTCATTTTTTCAGCAAAAGCGGTCACTGATCCTTTTCTTTTACCCCCCAGCAATAATCCAATTTTTTCCAACAGCTTCATAATTACTTCTTATAGAAGGTGCACCTCAGTTTCCAGTGTAATACCAGTATCTTTCGCCACCTTTTCTCGGACCAGTTCCATCAAGCTCAGGACATCTTTTGCCGTGGCCTGTCCACTATTCACCAGAAAATTGGCATGGACCGGAGAGACCATAGCCCCTCCACAACTTTTACCCTTGAGGCCTGAGGCCTCAATGAGTCGTCCTGCCGAATCACCCGGCGGATTCTTAAAAAAAGAACCCGCATTCTTCAGCCCCTTTGGCTGTTTCTGCAGACGCTGCTGCAGATAGCTTCGACAGCTGGCAGCTATTTCCTCTTTCATCCCTTGTCGCAAATCAAGATCTGCCGAAATCACCAACCGTTTTGCCCCATCGTTCTCTAGATTTTCCCACAATCTGTAACTAAAGTCTAATTCTTCGCGCCCCAGGATTTTTTCACCTGTGAATAGGCTGACAGTAGCAAGTGAAGCAATCACATCTGCCATCTCTCCCCCCCAGGCCCCTGCATTCATAACCACTGCCCCTCCCAGACTTCCGGGGATGCCGCTGACAAATTCCAGACCGGAAAGGCCTTGATCCAGACACCAGGCCAGGAGGCGGGCAAGACTGCAACCGGCACCAACACGAACAACGACCCGTCCAAATTCTGCTTCTTCCAGAAGTGCTATCTGGGAGAGCCCCTTACCAAGGATGAGAATAACGCCAGTAAAACCGCTGTCTGCAACAAGAAGATTGGTCCCTCTTCCGATGAGACGCCACTCCAGATTGTTTTCGACAAAACATTTCAGCAGCCCCTCAAGCTCTGCAACACTCTCTACTGTAATCAGAGCAGATGCCGCCCCACCGATACCAAAAGAGGTATACGGAGCAAGAGAACAATCCCACTGAACCTGATTGACGGCAAGAGTGCTGAGCCTTTTTTTAAGCTGCTTTTCCATCTCTTTTATCTCTTTTTTTCCTCCAGCATCCTCACCAATTCCTCTCCAGCCAGAACGATATTGCCGGCGCCTAGAGTCAACACCAGATCCTCCTCTTCCAGTTCCGGCAGCAACTCTTCTGCCAAATCTTCTATTCGTGGAACAAATTTGGTCTGCCGCTGTCCATGTTTTCTCACCTCTTCAAGCAAAATCTTGCCGGAAATATCAGCCAGGGGCTGTTCACTGGCAGCATAGATCTCCGTCATGATCAACAGATCAGCTTGATGAAAAGAGGTCTGAAACTCCTTGAGCAGGGCCAGGGTCCTGCTATAGCGATGCGGTTGAAAGAGTACCACCAGTCGCTTCTCCGGCCAGGCCTCCTTAATCGCGGCCAAAGTTGCCCTGATTTCTGTGGGATGGTGCCCATAATCATCCAGGACAGTAACCCCTCGGCCCCCGCCCTTAAATTGCATGCGTCGCTGTACCCCTTGAAAGGTTGCCAACGCCTCACCGATAATCTCAAACGGGATATCCAACTCCAGACCAACACAGATCACGGCCAATGAATTGTAGACGTTATGTCTTCCTGGAAGCGCCAGATCAATCTCCCCCAGAACCTCTCCCCTGTACCGTACCGTAAACCGGGTTCTGCCCCCACCGGCTTCGATCTGTTCAGCGGACAGATCCGCCTGGGAGTTGAAACCATAGGTAATCTTTCGTTTCCTGATCTCCGGCAGAATGTCAGCAACATTGGCATCGTCCAGGCAGAGAATAACGGCCCCATAAAAGGGAATCCTGTCAATGAATTCAAGGAAGGTCGCCTTGATATGGTCAATATCATCATAATGATCCATATGTTCCAAATCAATATTGGTGACCACTTCCAGGACCGGAGAAAGCTTAAGAAATGAGCCATCACTTTCATCTGCCTCGGCCACCAGAAACTCCCCCTGACCAAGCTTGGCGTTACCACCCAGACTGTCTACCTTGCCGCCCACAACAATGGTGGGATCCAGCCCGGCATGGGCCATCATCCAACCAACCATGGAAGTTGTTGAAGTCTTGCCGTGACTTCCGGCTATGGCAATACCAAATTTTTTCAGACGCATGAGTTCAGCCAGCATCTCTGCCCGCTGAATTACCGGTATCCCTGCCGCAAGGGCTGCCACCACCTCTGGGTTCTCAGAAGATATCGCCGAGGAAGTCACGACCACATCCGCATCCTGCACCCAACTTCCATCATGTCCCTTGTACACACTTCCACCCAGCGCCTGCAGGTTCCGGGTTATAGCGGAGTCATACAGATCAGAACCGGAAACCTGGTAGCCCAGATTAAGCAGGAGTTCTGCTATACCACTCATTCCAATGCCGCCTATTCCGACGAAGTGAATCTTTTGGGATTTATTATACATAGCTACTCTTTTCCAGAAGCGGATCTGACTCTTAAGGAGCTGTGCCCCAGCAGATCCATGCACACATCAACAATATGTTCCGTCGCCTCGGGAAAGGCCCGACTGCGCATGGCAGTCCCCATTGCTTCAAGTCCTTGCTGATCTCCAAGCAGACGCACAAGGTTCTCGCCCAAGAGATCAGCTGTCAGCTCTTTTTCCACTAACATTTCGGCCCCGCCACCCTGCACATAAAACTCTGCATTTTTTTCCTGATGCCCGTCCGCTGCATACGGATAAGGAATAAGGAGCGCAGGTTTTCCAAGAACGGCAATCTCGGCAAGGGTGGTGGCCCCGGCACGTGATATCAGGAGATCTGCCTTCTCATACACTTCTGCCATATCACGAAAAAAAGGAGAAACAGTGGCCTCTATTTTATTTTTACGGTAACTGGCCTCGACCATCTCAGTGTCATCCGGCCCAGTCTGATGAATCACCCTGACTCCCTGTAAACCCGGTAGACCAAGGCCAAAGGACTCAATTACCAATTCATTCACCCGGTGGGCTCCAAGGCTTCCCCCCAGAACCAGCAAGGTGAGCGGCCCCTCTTTCTTTTTCTTCTCTTTCCCGGCCAATGTCAGGATGGCATCACGAACAGGATTACCGGTGAGTACAGCTTTCTCAGGGGAAAACCATTTTTCACTCCCCGGCAAAGAAAGACAAATCTTAGCCACCAGTGAACCCAGTTTCCTGTTGGCCAATCCAGGAATGGCATTCTGTTCATGGATAAGTGTCGGTTTGCCAAGAAGTTTTGCCACCGCCACCACAGGACCGGTGACGTAACCGCCGACCCCAACCACCAGGTGGGGCCTAAAACGCAGGATGTGATACATTGCCTCCAAACAGGATAGGGGCAGGACAGCCAGCCCCTGGAGAAGAGATATATAACTCTTCCCTTTCAACCCCTTACAATGAATGGAAGAGGTGGCATATCCATATTCTGCAAGACTGTTTCGATCCATTTTTCTTTTGGTTCCCACAAAGAGAACTTCACTTCCCGGCAGACGCCGGCAAAGGGCCTCAGCCGTGGCTATGGCCGGAAAGAGATGGCCACCGGTTCCACCACCAGTGAGCATGAGTCGTACAGGAGTATCCATCAGACTACTGTCTCCCTTATCTGCTCTTTGAAGTTCAGTACTGCATCACAGAAAACTTCACCCCGATGGCCATAACTATCAAACATATCAAAACTCGCACACGCAGGAGAGAGGAGAACGACATCACCTGGTTCTGCAACTTCTACGGCAACAGCCACGGCATCTTCCATGGAAGCCGCCCGATTGGCACGAATCACACCTTTTAAGGCCTCATCTATGGACTCTGCCGCCTCACCTATGAGTATAAGTTCCTTTACTTTTTTCCCAACCAACTCTGTGAGCACGCTGTAATCTTCCCCTTTATCCCTTCCTCCGGCAATGAGAATAACATTTCCCGAGAAAGAGGCCAAAGCACTGAGCACGGCTCCGGTATTGGTGGCCTTTGAATCGTCATAATAATCGACCCCTTTCCTCCTGGTAACGAGCTGTAGACGATGGGCTGCCGGTGTAAAATGATTGAGGGTTTTCTGTATTTCTTCCGCTTTACAGCCGAGTAGTGAGGCAGCAAGAACCGCGACTCCGCTATTTAGCAGACCAGTATGAGAAGCAAGCTGAGTTCCGGCAAGAGAGTAGAAATCTTTTCTGCCCTCCAGAGTGATTGTCAGTTCATTTCCCTCACCTTTGGCCTCGCACTCTTCTTTAGTACCAAAAGAATAAACTTTCTGCTCAGTGAGCAGGGGCATAATCTGTCTGCACATGGGATCATCGCTGCCAAGGATTGCCTTGTCCTGTTCTCCCTGGTGGGCAAAGAGTTTCATCTTCGCTGCAGCATAGGCAACCATAGAACCATGGCGATTGAGATGATCAGGGGTAATGTTGAGCAACACCCCTATATCCGGGCGAAAATCCCCGGCCGATTCCAGCTGAAAACTGGAAAGTTCAAGGACCAGAACATCAACCCGTTCTCCCTGACAAAGATAATCAAGGAGAGGAGTTCCGATATTTCCCCCCACAAAAACCTTTTTCCCGGATGATTTCAGCAGCTCTCCTATCAGGGCAGTGACCGTGGTTTTGCCATTGGTTCCGGTTACCGCCACTACCTGTTCAACGAGCTGCGGTGCGGCCAGGGCCAGTTCACCAAGAAGCGGGATATTCTGTTCTTTCATCTCCATGAGCAGAGGCAGATCCTTGGGGACACCGGGGCTAAGGACAATAAAGTCACCCTGAAGAAAGAATTCCCTGCTGTGACCACCACCTTCAAATGCAACATTATTTTCCTGTAAATATTCCTGGTCAGCCAGGGGAAGTTCTGCAAACTCACGGCTATCTGAGACAAAAACCTGCACACCGGAAGCCAGCAGATAACGAACCGCTGCACGACCGGAAACACCAAGTCCCATGACCACTGCCCTCTGTCCGGGCCTTATCCTGTTTATAGAATCCATCAGCGCAGTTTCAAGGTTGCTATGGCAAAGAGGCCGAGAATAACAGAGACTATCCAGAAACGGATCACGACCTTGGGCTCATGCCATCCTTTTTTCTCAAAATGATGATGAAAAGGAGCCATGAGAAAGATGCGCTTGCCATGACTGAGTTTAAAATATCCCACCTGGATGATAACAGAGAGGGCCTCCATAACAAAGATCCCCCCGACTATGGCCAGCAGGATTTCCTGCTTAATGATGATAGCAACTCCGCCCAAGGCTCCACCCAGGGCCAGTGACCCCACATCCCCCATAAAGATCTGGGCCGGATAGGCGTTAAACCAGAGGAACCCGAGACAGGCCCCAACCATGGCCCCACAGAAAACAGCAAGTTCTCCTGCCCCCTGGACATAAGGAAGCTGAAGATAATCTGCAAGTACTGCATGCCCGGCAAGATAGGAGAAGATAAGATAGACCGCAGCGGAAATAACAGTGGGTCCTGCAGCCAGACCATCGAGACCATCAGTCAGGTTCACTGCATTGGATGCGCCAACGATGACCAGGATGGCAAAGGCCACATAAAACCAGGAAAGATCAGGATGAATATTTTTCAGGAAAGGAACACTGAGCTGTCCGTCATAGCCGGGATGGAGAAGAACAAAGAGTCCCACCATCGAAGCTCCGAAAACCTGCATCAGAAGCTTTCCCTTGGCACTCAGGCCGTCACTGGACTTCTTTTTGATCTTTCGGTAATCATCGATACTGCCGATAAGCCCAAAAAATATTGTCACAAAAAGCAGCAGCCAGACCAGAGGGTTATCCAGTCTGGCCCAAAGCAGGGTGGATGAAGTGATTGCAAAGAGGATCAGAACACCACCCATGGTGGGTACTCCCTGTTTAGCAAGATGGGTCTCAGGACCATCCTCACGAACGACCTGTCCTACCTGATACTGCTTCAACTTTCGAATAAACCAGGGCCCGAGAAGCAGCATAATGAGAAAGGCAGTCATCGCACCACCGATGGAACGAACAGTAATATAACGAAAAACATTAAACCCACTGATGCTGGTATGCAGGGGATATAAAAGGTGATAAATCATAACTTACTCAAATGCTAAGTTGTTCAACAAGGGTTTCCAGCCGCATACCACGCGACCCTTTAATCAGGATATAGGTCCCGGAATGTACACTTCCCAGAACAACCAGTTCCTGTATCCACAAGAGACAATCTTTCTTATCCGAAAAAACTCTTATGCGGGCAGGTTCCATACCCTGCTCCCGGGCCCCAACCGCAGCCGCTGGAGCAAACTCCCCCACCAGGCCAAGATAGTCGACCCCGGTCAGGGCAGCATGGGCTCCGATCTCTCTATGCAAAGATTCACTCATCTCTCCCAGTTCCAGCATATCGCCAAGGATAGCGACACGTTCTCCCGACCCAAGTTGGCAGAGTGTACTGATGCCGGCTCTCATGGAAGCGGGGTTGGCATTATAGGTGTCATTTATGAGTCGACTTCCAGCCGGACCATCCAGGATCTGCATACGACGATCCGTGGGAGCAAAGGCAGAGAGTCCTTTGGCAATCACCGAAATTCCAACTCCTGCCGCATATGCAATGGCTGCTGCGGCAAGAGCATTGGCTATGTTATGGACTCCAGGTACTTGCAGAACAACCCGAGCCTCTTCCTCCAAGACATGAAGAGTGAAGTGGACCTCTTCGCCATTACCTGTTTCCTGCGTAGAGGACCGGATTTGCAGAGGAAAAGTATATTGCTGCGGGTTCATCCCGTAGAAAATTTTTTTCTGTTCACAATCCCGAGCAGCAGCCAACACCCTTGGATCATCACTATTTACTACCAGGACACAGTTCTTACCGCAACCTTGAAAAAGCTCACTTTTTGCCCTGGCTACCCCTTCAATATCTCCCAGACCCTGGAGATGTGCTCCGTGGACATTGACAATACAGGCGATATCGGGATCTGCTATCTCTGTAAGTCTTGCAATCTCACCAGGGGCGTTCATTCCCATTTCTAAAATTACCGCCCGATGTCTCGGGATAATTGGGAGCAGAGAAAGAGGCAGCCCAATCAGATTATTAAAATTCCCTTCTGTCTTCAGTACCCTTCCCCGGGCAACATCTGCATCATCAGGAAACTGTTCGGCAAAAATAGCAGCACACATCTCCTTGACCGTAGTCTTGCCACTGCTTCCGGTAATTGCAGCCACCATTGGATGGCTGGTCTCCTTCATACAATACCGCCTGTACGCAGCAAGATCCCCCAGTGCTTGTTCCGTATCTTTTACAATAACCGCAGGAACCGAAAGGGGTAATTCCGGTTCCCGGTCAAGGATAAGACAGCCTGCACCTGCAGCCATGACTTGCTCCACAAAAGCATGCCCGTCAAATCGTTCTCCTCTCAAGGCCACAAAGATATCGCCCTTGCCAATCTTTCGCGAATCAGTGGACAGGGAGCCAAGTTCCCTCTCTCCTTTCAAATCCGTTACCAGAGAGCCTCCAGTGGCCTGAATCAGATCTTTAATTCTCCAGCGACTCAAGGCCTCTGCAGACTGAAGCGAATCATCAAAGAATTTTTTCCCTTCTGCTGTCAACTGGTAGCATTCATGCCCCTTGCCGGCAATGAGAACGATATCCCCCTTTCCTGCTGCTGCAATCGTCGCATTAATGGCCTCACCACGATCAGAAATAAGAACAAAGCCCTGTTCTCTTTCCCTCCTCTCCTGCAGCCATGCAACTTCCTGCTCAGCAAGACCTGTTTCCTGCATTCCCACAACGATTGCAGAAAGAATGGAAGAGGAGTCTTCACTGCGCGGATTGTCATCGGTGACAACGGCAACATCACTGTATCTGCCGGCAATTTCACCCATCAGTGGCCGCTTCCCCGTATCCCTGTCTCCGCCACAGCCAAAGACACAATACAGGGTTCGATGGGGAAGAACTTTCACTGTTCTCAGAACCTGCTTCAGGGCATCCGGCGTATGGGCATAATCAATAAAAACCGACGGCAGAAAAGACTCGCTGTGTGTACAGAGCTTCATTCGCTGCAGACGTCCGGGAGCACCGACGGCATCGCTGAGAGCAGTACAGATCGACAAAGGATCCATGCCAAGAGCCAGGGCTGCACCAAAAGCGGTCTGAAGATTCGCCACATTAAAATCTCCAACCAATGGGGAAGTGAGACTCAATTCTCCTTTCGGTGTTTGCAGACGAACCCTGGTTCCACTCAGTTCTCCTTTAACCTCAAGAGGATAAATATCTCCACTTACTGATCCACAACAACAAACAGAAAAATGGAGTTGTTCGCATATATCCCGAAGCCTGTCACTCCAGAAATATTCCTCCATTCCTGAATCAGTCATGGTGATAACCGCTCCACCACCCTTTTGCAGATGTCTGGTAAAAAGTAGGGATTTGGCAGCAAAATAAGCCTCCATGCCCTGATGGTAATCCAGATGGTCACGTGAGAGGTTGGTAAAGGCCGCCACATCAAAAGAAATTGTTCCGATACGCCGCTGTTGCAGGCCATGGGAGGAGACCTCCATGATCACTGTATCCACTCCACTCTCTGCCATACGGCGCAATGTTTGCTGAAGCAAGAGAGGTTCAGGGGTGGTAAAAGATGAAGATAACGTAACCATCCTACCCTGCTGGGTAAGATAACGATAATTAATGGTCCCCAATATACCCGGATGCTTTCCAGCCTGATGCAGAACCGACTCCAGGAGATAACTGACGGTGGTTTTACCATTGGTTCCTGTAATACCAACCATGGTCATTTGCCGGGCAGGATAAGCGAAGAGGATTTCCGCAATCTCAGCATAGACCGTTCTCGTGTCCTCAACTTCAATGACACAGATGCCCTCTTCACCATAAAGCCCCTTGTCCAACCGTCCCTTTTCCACAAGAAGGGCGGAACATTTTTCATTCACTGCCTGGTCAACAAAGCTATGTCCATCACACTGGCTACCGACAAGGGCAATGAAAAAAGATCCTGCTCTCGCCTTGCGGGAATCTGATGTGATCTGGTTAATAATACAAGTTGAAGGAGTGCCGGCGAGTAGATGATAACCGTCGAGGGAAGCGAGAAGAGATGCGAGAGTGATTCCTTTAGGAGATGACACAGCAGTCCCGGGGCTCGTACAGACCCAGTCTCCGATAACACATTGTTCTTTAGCCTTGAAAGGTTCCGACATTTCTGATTCCTTTACTCTTACATCCATCAGGGATGCATCAAAAAGCGTTTTCCCTTCTTATTACTCTTGCTTACTGTCTTTTGACAGGTTCGGGATCTGCACAGTCTCTTTGGGGGTGGCGTCCTTTTTCAAGATGAGCACACATTGCGCTCCAGCTTTCAACACCTTTCCGGCCTCCGGGCTCTGCGAAACAATACGTCCCGATCCCTCAACATGCACCTTCACCTCGATTCCCTGTAAAACCCGCAATGCCTTTCTCAAGCTGAGTCCGGTTAACTTCGGCATAATTCGAGTCTGTTCCTTCAGCATTCCGGCAAGATTTTTCACTTCCTTCCCTTCGGCTGTCACCTCACTCTGAAAATTCTCATTTTTCTTTTCTGCTACCTCTACCATGCCGGCAAGAGTGGAACTGACCTGCTGCAGCGCCACCATTGAAGGAAGAATGGTATCAATGCGTTTACAGAGAAAATCCTGATTTGAGTCATCGACCAGCGTTGGTCCCAGCTCTCTTTGCCGAGATACCAGGAGCAGAATCATTTCCGGTTTTTCTGCCGGAATAGCAATCAAAGACATCCGGTCACGCACATACTCGAACCCAGTCGACACTGCTATCCTGGAGACTGATTCTCCAGAAAGTGCTACTGAATCAAGAATGCCAGGTTTTCCCTTGGCTCGAAGTAAGGTCCTCAACTCACGGGAGACCAGGGATGGCAACACATTTCTCCCTCGCACTTGTCCTTGAAAGGCATTAAAAAAATATTCTTTCTGGCTTGGTCTCTCCAGCACTCGATCTAAAAAATGCGGCTGGATTTTTTTTCCGCCGTTTAAGAGATGAGTAAATCCAAGAAGCACCTTCAAGGGTGGAGCAGTTTTTGGAACCGTACCCAGGTCTGCACCGGGGCTGCAATCAATAAACTCCGGGATAGAGCTGACCTGTTTCTTTCCTCCGGAGAGATCAACATTTAACTCTGTGGTCAGCTGCAAACGATCCCAGAGCTTAAGCTGCCTGGAAAAATCTATCGTTTCTGCAACCAGACTCCAGGGAAAGACCTGAGTTCCCTGCTCCCACCCACCCTGGAGAAGAGATGCATCTCGAAAAAATTGCCTTATCTCTTCCGGGACAACCATGGGGCTAAAGAGAATATTCTCCAGCACCTCATTTTCATACTGCCAGATGGTGTTTGGATTATAGGAGGGATAATTAGCCCCGGCAATAATTTCCCCTTCAACCGTATCCAAAAAGAGAGACCCAATCTGAACACTACCCAGCCCCCCCCCCAGATCAGCCACATATTTATCAAGGATGGCCTGAATTTTCATATCAACGGTCAAAACCAAGTCATGACTGTAACCGCTGGTCTGTTCCTCTCCTTTGAGATCGATTGCCGGTATATCTTTCTGCCGAACATGATCATGGCTGAGCAGATGATCATAATAATGCTCTATTCCAGCAAGACCAAGATCATTTTCCGCATATCCGATCAGATGTGCTCCGAGTGCCTGTTCCGGATATTTTCTCGCAAACTCCCGTTGCAGGTATATCCCCGGTAAATTCAGTCTGTGAATCTCCTCTTCTTCTCCCTGACCGATGTCACGGCGAAGCCAGACAAGGTGTGAATCTCTGCCCAGACGTTGATTGAGTTCCTTTTCAGGTATCCCCAGCAACAGGGAGAGCTTGCCAGCAGTCTCCTGCAGGTTTTCTACTTCGCGTGGCCTGGCATAGAGCGAAACCCGTTCAAGAGTCTGAGCAAGATCTTTAAAGTTTCTGTCGTAAATTGTTCCTCGAACGCTCTCTGCGGGTGACTCATTTACCGGAAAGGTCTCCTGCCAAACCTCGGACAGGGTGAGCAATTGCTGTCGAAAGACAAACGCAATCCCCGCCACCACAGCCAACACCAACAAAACGACCAGTAATATCCGTAGCAGCCGTCTTCTATTATTTTCCGTCCTGAGGCGGGATCTCCTGACCATCATTTTCCCATAAGTGAAGGTCCTCCCCAATCGCCTCTTTTCCAGCCATCATAAGTACCCTTTTGAAGCAGTCCGACTGATACGTTAAAACTTTCTATATTGACCGGATTTCGGCAGGTAAAGAGCCAGATCATGCCCTGCCATCTTACTTACCTCGGCCGAAGAAAATGACTTCGCATTTTCGGCCCGAAGCAGGATATTGGCAGTGACCAGTTCATGGTGAAGGGCTGTCGTTTTTTCAATCTCCCCATTTACCCGCTGAAGAGCACCCGTAAGCCAAAATGAGCAGACAAAAAGCAGAACAGATGAAAAGAGCAGAACCTTTGTCACCGCATACCAGAGCTGTTTTCCACCCGGCATACTGAAAGCTGTCTGCCGACGTGCATATGGACGATTGCGCAGGGTGTTCCCTCGGGGGATCATGGTGTTGGCTGAAGGATTGATAATCATGGCGTCACCTCTTTGTCTCATATTTTACTATCTGTTACGTGCATGTTGAAAATCGCATAACACCCTGAAACATAACCGTTTCACACTACTCCTGGTGTTGGCGACCCGTTACTCTATTTTTTCAACAACCCTTAAACGGGCACTCCGTGATCTTGGGTTATCTTCCCGTTCTTCCAAAGAAGGGCTAATCGGTTTCTTTGTCAGCACCTTAAAGGCCTGATTGTCGCGAAATTTTCTTTTCACCATCCTGTCTTCCAGAGAGTGAAACGATATGACGCAAAACCTGGCTCCCGGAGCCAGAAATGATGCAGCATCAGTCAGGATTTTTGCCAGGTTCTCCAATTCCGTATTTACAGCAATACGCAAGGCCTGAAAGACCAGTGTTGCCACATGAATCCTTTTCGGGTGAAACCGCCTTGGCACTGCCTTCGCCACCAGTGCAGACAACTGTTTCGACGTAACGAGAGGTTCCCGAACCCGCTCCTGAACAACAAACGATGCGATTCTTCGTGCCTGCTTCTCTTCTCCATAATAGTAAAAGATATCTGCCAGTTCACTCTCAGAGCAGTGAGCCAGGATAGAAGCTGCAGTAACCTTTCCCCTTGTATCCATCCTCATATCCAAGGGTTCGTCCCGCCGGAAACTAAAACCCCGCTCGCCAATATCAAGCTGCAGTGATGACAGGCCGATGTCGATGAGAATGCCGTCGACTTGAGAAACTCCAACCTCAAGCAAACCTTCACCAATCTCGGAAAAGTTTCTTCTGACTATGGTCAGTCGCTCTCCAAATGGCTTAAGTCTCTCCCTGCTCTTTTCTATTGCCGCATCATCCCATTCAAAAGCTATAACCCTGCCTTCCGGTGCACTTTTTCGCAGGATGGCCTCGGTGTGCCCTCCCAGCCCCAGAGTTCCATCCACATAGATACCGCCGCTGCGAGGTACGAGGAATTCCAGAGTTTCATTCAGCAATACAGAGCGATGGATCTTTGCGGCCTCGCCCTGTTCACTCATCAAATAATTCCCAGCTTAGACAGTCCCTCGTCAAAACTGTCAAAATTCTCACGAGTTGCCTGGACTTCGGCTAACCAGGCCTCTTTATCCCAAATCTCCACCCAGTCCCGCATACCGGTAAGGATGATATCTTTACCGATACGGGTTTCGGAACGCAGTGGAGCAGATAAGAGGATGCGACCCTGTTTGTCCAGATTGCATTCCGTCACTCCGGAAAGAACCAGACGGATAAAACTGGCCAGACGCGGCTGTTCCTTGCCCTGATCCAGAAGCTTATCTTCAATGATCTCCCACTCGGAAACGGGGTAAGCGCGCAGATGTTTGCCCCAGGTCGTGACCATCAGGGTCTCGGAGCCATACTGAGTCAGGACCTCACGAAAACGACTGGGAAAATTCAGCCGCCCTTTAGAATCCAGACTATGCTCGGACTTACTGCGAAATCTGCTTTTTATGCCCTTCTCTTCGCCCATCCACCACCACCGTCTTCCACTTTACACCACTTTACACCACTATTATCACTTTTATAGCAGGAAGACATCTCTTGTCAAGGAATTTCCCCTACGATTATAGAAGGTTAAAGAAAAAGAGAAACGGGGAGCACAACACATCATACAGGGGTGCCGAAACAAGAAAGCCACAACAGGATGTATTTAGAGCATCATCGACACCAGAAACAAAAAATGATCGCCGGCACAACGAACATACCGAACATACCGAACATACTGATAATACAGGATGGTTTTAAAATACAAAAAAAATTCATTTTTAAAAAAGCAAATACTGGTGGGGGAAAGTGGGTGAGGGACTCAAAAGATGGAAGGTGAGAAGTGGAAACCGGAAGAGAAAAAGCAGCATTACCCATGCACGGGTGGAATCAATTTTAAGCCATAAACGGAGGATAGCCACGCAATAGAAGGCTCACTACAGGCCAGTACATATTCCATTCGCGGATAAATCCGCTCCCACAACACTCCATCCGAGTATAGAGAAGAACACTCCAGCCGGGCAGGAGCAGGAAACAATCAGCTTTCCAAAGATCTCATCAGGAAAGGCCCAGGAGCTCTCGCAGGTTGGACTGGCTGGAAAAGCTATGTTCTTTATCAGGAAATTCACCATTGCGAACCTCGCGGCTATAATCAGCCACGGCCTCTTTAATGATTGGAGCCAGTTTACAGTAGGATTTGACAAACCCTGGGATGAACTTTTCAAACATTCCCAGCAGATCATGGGTGACCAGAACCTGCCCATCACAGTGAACACCGGCCCCGATGCCAATGGTGGGAATAGCAATTTCTTCAGAGATAATCCGTCCCAACTCATCAGGGATACATTCCATAACGATGGCGAACACACCGGCCTTCTCCAGTGCCTGGGCCTCTACTACCATCTTTTTGGCAGACTCAACATCTCGGCCCTGCACTTTATAGCCCCCAAGCTGGGTGGCAGTCTGTGGCGTCAAACCGATATGGCCCATAACTGAGACTCCTGCCTGCACCAGTGCTGTAACCACATCACAGACCTCCAGCCCACCCTCGAGCTTAACTGCATCGCAGCCCGCCTCTTTGAGAAAACGACCGCCATTTATAATGGCATCACGAATACCGGTCTGATAGGAGCCAAAAGGCATATCACCCACAACAAATGCACCAGGAGCACCACGGCGTACTGCCGAGGCGTGATGAATCATCTCATCCATGGTCACAGGAACAGTGGAATCATAGCCGAGGACCACCATGCCCAGCGAATCGCCCACCAGGAGTACATCCACATCAGCAGAGGCAAGCAAAGCGGACATGGCCGCATCATAAGCTGTGAGCATGGTGATCTTCTCACCCGCTTTTTTCATGGTCAGGATATCGAGTACTGTTTTCCGTTTTTGCATGGTTCAGTCTCCTCAATCAAAATAACAATTCAGCAAAGGTAGCTCCGTACTGCCTCCCCCATCGTGTCGCAAAAGTTCACCGCTGCCATAACGTTGCACCGGCAGACAAATTCACTCCTACTCATCAAACAGGGTGGGTTGTCGCTTTCCTCCCCGGGGCAGAGAGCGACCGAAATGTTTATAGGCATTCATGGTAGCCATACGACCGCGAGGAGTTCTGGTCAGAAATCCGGACTGGATAAGAAAGGGTTCGTACACATCTTCCAGGGTGTTTTTTTCTTCACAGACCACTGTAGCCAATGTCTCCAGGCCAATGGGGCCGCCTTGAAACTTATCGATGATGGCCAGCATGATTCGCCGATCCATGTCATCAAGGCCAAAGCGGTCAACATTGAGCAGATTAAGCGCATCATCCGCCACCTCGGAGGTGACGGATTGATGTTTACCAACCTCAGCAAAATCCCGCACACGACGAAGCAGACGATTGGCTATACGCGGAGTTCCACGAGACCTGCGTCCCAACTCCAGAGCACCTCCCTCGTCCACACTCATCCCAAGAATGGCGGCTGATCGCTGTACAATTCGCACCAGCTCCTCTGGCTCATAGAGCTCCAGACGCAGGATAATTCCGAAACGATCACGCAATGGAGGGGTCAGCAATCCGGTACGGGTGGTAGCACCCACCAGGGTAAAATGAGGTAAATCCATCTTCACCGATCTAGCTCCCGGTCCCTGGCCAATGATAAGATCGAGTTGAAAATCTTCCATTGCCGGATAAAGAATTTCTTCCACAGCATGGTTAAGGCGATGAATTTCATCGATAAAGAGGACATCTCCTTCCTGGAGACTGGTGAGAATTGCAGCCAGATCGCCCTGACGCTCTATCACCGGACCGGACGTGACCTTAATTCCGGTCTGCATCTCATTGGCAATGATATAGGAGAGCGTAGTCTTGCCCAGGCCCGGATAGCCATGAAAGAGGACATGATCCAGGGACTCTCCCCGTGCCTTGGCCGCACGGATAAAGACATCAAGGCTCTTGCACAAATGTTCCTGGCCCACATATTCATCAAGAGACCTGGGACGCAGAATATTTCCCGATTCCCTGTCCTGGCCTATGGGATCGGGAGCAACCAAACGATCGTCTGCGTGAATTTCTTCTTCAAAATTCATATCAATGCACGAAGCCCCTCTTTGATAAGCTCTTCAAGGGACATTTCATCAAAAACCTCCCCTCCTGCCTGCTTTTTCACGCTGGTCAAGGCTTGGCGAACCATCTGATCGGGATAGCCAAGATTAACCAGAGCTGAAAGGGCATCAGCAGCCGTGGAACCTGCACTCATCACCTTTTTAGAAGTCATAGAGACAGGAGAACCTGCCGCCTGAAAGCCACCGACCTTGTCCTTCAGTTCCACACAAATCCGCTCTGCCGTCTTCTTCCCCACCCCCTGGATGGTGGTCAACCCCTTGATATCTTCTGTCATAATAGCCTGACAGAGATCACCGAGCTGCATGCCGGAGAGAATGGCCAATGACAACTTAGGACCAATACCGGAGACCGCTTTCAGGGTGAGAAACATCTCTTTTTCGCTCTGTTCCTGAAAGCCGAAAAGGACGATGGCATCCTCTCGCACATTGGTATGGATATGAAGAAACAGTTCTTCCCCCTTTTCCGGCAGTCGGGAAAGACCATCATGGGAAAGAAAAACCTCATAGCCCACTCCACCCACATCAATAACAACTCTATCTGAGCCGATATACTGTACTGTGCCGGTCAGTGAGGCAATCATAAAAGAGAGGGATGCGGTTTGAGATGTGCGGTTTGGGGTTTGCGGTATACGATTTTCGGTACCATTGACATTCGATTTATTTCCAGTCTGTTATTAATCTGTATTGTGGTTAGGATCCTTCGAGTATACATACCATACCTGTAACACGAACAGACCTACCGGATTAAAGAACCACATGATTGGCATGACAAATGGCCACGGCCAGGGCATCAGCGGCATCACTACTGGGCGTTGCAGAGAGCCCGAGGAGGACACGAACCATGTGCTGCACCTGCCCCTTTTCCGCCTGACCATACCCAACCACGGCCCGTTTCACCTTCTTGGCACTGTAATCATGGACTCCCAGCCCGTTCTGCATGGCCGCCACCACTGCTGCGCCCCTGGCCTGCCCCAGCTTGAGAGCAGAGTTGGCGTTGGTGGCCATGAACACCTCTTCCACGGCCGCCACTTCCGGATCATACAGCTGAATCACCTCATTGATCCCCTCAAAGATCTCGTTGAGCCGATTAGCCAGGGGAAAGCGCGGAGTGGTTTTTATTACTCCGCAGGAGACAAAACCGACCTTTCCGCGTCCGGCATCAACAATCCCATAACCAGTGATCCGGGAACCCGGATCAATCCCTAAGATACGTTGCATACCGGCAAGCTGTGCAAAACGAAATCCATTGTATCAGGACAACTTCTCCATCAAGTCATCATCAAGGTCAAAGTTGGCATGCACATTCTGAACATCATCATGATCTTCAAGATTCCCCAGAAGCTTGAGCAAGGCCTTGGCCGGTTTCTCCTCGGTAACCTCAACGATATTCTGGGGAATCATTGTGACAGAGGCCTCAACAAAGACAACACCGGCCTTTTCCAGAGACTCACGCACCTCATCAAAGTCCTCTGGAGCGGTAACCACCTGAAACTGACCGTCTTCCTCTACAACGTCATCGGCTCCGGCCTCCAGGGCAAGCTCCATCAATTCATCCTCACCGGTAGTCGCTTTATCCACCAGGATCAGACCCTTCTTATCAAACATCCAGGCCACACAACCAGACTCACCCAGATTGCCATTGCTTTTGGCAAAATAGTGACGGACATCGGCCACGGTCCTGTTGCGATTATCTGTCATACACTCCACCAAAACCGCCACACCACCAGGTCCATATCCCTCGTAGAGGATCTCATCATAAACTTCACCCTCCAACTCCCCCGTTCCTTTTTTTATGGCCCGGATAATATTGTCCTTGGGCATATTCTCTGATCGAGCAGTGGCAATGGCACTGCGAAGCCGGGGATTGCCGTCCGGATCACCGCCGCCCATCCTGGCTGCCACGGTAACTTCCTTGATCAAACGAGTAAAAATTTTCCCTCGCTTGGCATCCGCTGCTCCTTTTTTATGCTTGATGTTTGCCCACTTAGAATGTCCTGACATAACCTGTTCCTTTAATTCTTTATAAAAGACGTGCCGGGAGCTACGCCTGTTTTCCCTTAAACCCCATCCCCAAGACAAAAACCTCACGGCTCTCCACCCGGGAACTCTTGGGCTTAACCACTTTTACCAGTTCAAACTGCTCTTTTACTTCCTGAACAAACTCAGGAAAGTCCTCACCCTGAAAGGCCTTACAATAATAATTCCCCTTGGGATGCAAAAGAATAGAGGCCAGTTCCAAGGTTCGCCTCACCAATTGCATGGACTGCTGATGATCAGTCCAGCGATTCCCGGTAGTCCCAGGGGCGAGATCTGAGATCAACACCTTAAACGCTGGTCGAATGCGACGCACAGTCGTAATCAGTTCCGGCTGCATAATATCCTGGCACAACCAGATGATTTCAGAACCTCCGGCCCTGGCTGCCTTATCGGCAGCCTTCAGATCCACTCCCACCACGATTCCTTTTTCCCCCACCACTTCAGAGGCATAAAGAGACCAACTCCCCGGGAAACAGCCAAGATCAAGGACGCTGTCGCCGCGCCGAATAAACTTATACTTATTCAAGGCCTCTTCCAGCTTGTAAACGGACCGTGCCGGATACTTATCCTTCTTGGCCTTCTTATAATAATAATCTTTTACTGTACGCACAAGTTATCCAATCTGTAATAAATTTGTTTGGTTTCGCAAGCTGTTACACCCTTGGGGCACCACCCAACTTACCTTTCCGATACCCTTAACACCAGTTATTGAGAAGTACTACCCCCCGGTCCTCACCAAAATCCAGCCCACGACAACGAACTCCCACAACATCAACACTTTTAGTCCATTTACTACTCTTTGACAAGGATGATGGACTCCTGAGAAATCCAATTCCTGGATACTCAGAAAAACTGGGCTATGCTGCAGGCCCCTGACTAGTCAACAAATAGTTTCGAACCCAGGTCAGAGCCTCGGCTCTATTCTTGACCTTTCCTTCCACCTGGGCTTCCTGTAACTGATCTAAAATTTGAGAAAAATATGGCCCGGGCTGCTGGGAGAACTCCTCAATCAGATCTTTACCGGTAACAAAACGAGGGCCGGACAGGGTAGGAGCAATATCCTTGTTATAAATCTCCAGAACTTCACAGAGCAGATGATCTAACTCTTCTTCCATGGCCTCCGGCTTCATCTCTCCTTTCCCAGCCAGGCTGTCTGCCATGGCTAGAAAGAACAGGCCGACCAGATCATCTCCGGCCCGTTTAGAGAGCTTAAGACAGGCCTTTTTACTCAATCCCTGTTTGCGTCTTACATTACAGAGATGAAAAGGATGCATGTGCATTCCCACAAGGGCAGCTACCCGATCCCGCCTTTCGTTGGACCAGCGCAGTTCACGCCCCAGATGCTGCACAAGTTCCCGACCCACTTCGTCATGATTGTAAAAGGTGATACGCCCCCCTTTATCCTCTCGTATTTCAAGGGTAGGTGGTTTGCCCAGATCATGGAGAAGGGCCGACCATTTCAAGACCTCCCGAATACCTGGTCGTGCCAGGTACTCCTGAAGCATTTCTTTACACTCCGGATAAAATAACTCCGGCGCTGCCAGAATCTTTTCCATATTGCCAAGAGCAGCCAGGCTATGATGAAAAACATCGAGATGATGTGACTCCGGCTGTTCCAGCCCAACACCTTGCTGCAATTTCGGAATCACCAGGAAGAGCAGACCCGATTCAGCCATGGCAGCAATCACCTCATGGGCGCGATCAGAGCCCATAATTAGATCCATCTCATAACTGATCCGCTCCACTGACACCCTGCTCAGGAGAGGTGCATGTTTATGAATAGATGCCAGGGTCTCATCTTCCAGAACAAAACCGAACCGCGCCCAGAGCCGATAACCACGCAGCATGCGCAGAGGGTCGCTGACAAAGGCACGGGGGCAGGCCCGCAAAATCCCCTGCTCGAGATCCCGCCTTCCATTGAGAGGATCAAGGGGAAAAAAGGGAAGTGTCTCATCAACAAAGGATGAAAAAGCAAGCCCCATTGCATTGATGGTGAAATCCCGCAGACAGAGGTCTTCCTCAATGGCGCCTGCCCCTTCGCGAAAGCTGGAAAAATCAATGGTCAGCCCCTTCCACACCACTCGCCCTGCATCTTCTTCAGCAGTCCCCAAAGGGACAAAAGTTCCTCCCTCAAGAACACGGATCAGGGTACGGCAGCAGGGTACCGCATCGCAGTCCACGGTAAAATCCAGGTCATTAGGGGCTATCTCCAGCAGCCAGTCGCGTACTGTGCCGCCCACAATGTACATCTCACGCCCCAGCTCCTCGGACACCCGGACAAGAGCGGCAAACAGCTGTGCAGGATAATCATCCCGGTGCGAACGGAGCACACCCATATCCCAACCTCCATCACCTTCTACCCTTTCCTTTTCCATAGTCCTGTACTATATTTATTCTTTCACTACCTGACCTGCACATTCTTAAAATCTTGTAACTGTTCAGAAGCACTTCATCTTCGTCCAGTTAGGTCTTCTCGAATAACACTAGTATGCTTCGAAGTCCTAACTGAACGAATATAAAGCACTGCTAAACAGTTACAGAGCGGTTGTTCGCCAGTTATTAGGCATTAGCTGAATAGTTACAAAATCTTAACATTTAAAACTTAAAACTTAAAACTGAATTTTCATGGACACTCCTACTCAGCGCATACTCAAAGTCGGCAAGGTCACCATCGGTCTCATCGGCCTCGACATTGCCCTGAACACAGCCCTTGCCGAAGAGCTCTCCCCAAAAGACGCAGTTGAATACCTCTACCAGGCCATTCAGGGGAAAAACTACATTCCCAACGGTAAGGCCGACGACTACAAAAAGGCACTGGAACGAGAATACAGAGTACTGCTCGGCCTGGAACAGGATGTAGACCAGGATCTGGTCATCCGCATCTTTGGAACCGGCTGCATCAGCTGCAACGGGCTGCAGGATGCAGTGATAGATGCCATGATGCGGGCCGGAGTGGCGGCAGACATCAACATGATCCATGACCGTGACGAGATCGGCAGGCACGGAATCATGGCCACGCCGGCGCTGATGATCAACGGCCAGGTCAAGTGTGCCGGCATCCACCCCACACCGGTGCAACTGGAAGCATGGCTCCTTCAAGCAGCCGGAGAAAAGCAACCATGAGCCATTCGCTGCAGCAACAATTTCTTGACCTGGGGTTTTCCGCCGATACTGCCAGTCTACTGAGCACGGGAGTCATTCTGGCCGGTATCCTCCTGGTGGCTCTGGTGGCCACTCTGTTAGTCAAACAGATTCTCTTACGAATCCTCTCCGCCTGGATTCATCGCAACCGATATCAATGGGACGATGCCCTGGTCAAAAACAAGGTCTTCAGCAAACTCACCTGGTTTGTACCAGTATTGATATTTTCCCTCTCCATCGACAGCTTCCTGCCAATGGATACGACTACAGCCATCCTTTCCAAGCGTATTATCCTCTGTCTCTTTGTCCTGGTCTCGGTGCTGAGTTTTAACAGTCTTCTCTCGGCAATCAATGACATCTTTCGTCACCTGCGCAAGAGAAGCGGTGCCACCATTCAGAGCTATGTGGACGCAGCCAAGATCATCTCCTGGGTAATCGCTGCCATCTTCATTGCCTCCATCTTCACCGGCAAATCACCATGGGGCATCCTTTCCATCCTCGGTGGCCTTACAGCCGTGACCATGCTGGTCTTCAAAGACACCATCCTCGGTTTTGTGGCCTCTATCCAGCTCTCCGCCACCAACATGGTTCGGGTAGGCGACTGGATCGAGATGCCGCAGTATGGGGCAGACGGAGATGTAATCCAGATGTCTATCAATACGGTGCGCGTCCAAAACTGGGACAAGACCGTCACCACCATCCCCACCTACGCCCTGGTCTCATCCTCCTTCAAAAACTGGCGTGGAATGTCGGATTCCGGCGGGCGTCGCATCAAACGCTGCCTGCTCATCGATACCGGATCCATCCGTTTCTGCGATGCCGAGATGCTGGAAAGATTCAACCGCTTCGACCTGCTCCATGACTACCTCCAAGACAAAAAGAAAGAGATCGAGGCCTATAACCGCAGCCATCAGGTGAGCAATAATACCACCGTAAACGGTCGCAGGCAGACCAACATCGGGGTGTTCCGTGCATACGTCAAGGCCTACCTGGCACAGCATCCCAATATTCACCGCGACATGACCTTCCTTGTCCGCCAGCTGCCCCCTAAAGAACACGGCCTCCCCCTGGAGATCTATGTCTTCAGCAATGATCAGGTCTGGGCCAACTACGAGGCCATCCAGGCAGACATCTTTGATCACCTACTGGCAGCTGCCCCGGAATTTGACCTCCACATCTTCCAAAACCCCAGCAGCCGAGACATTCGACTCCTGGCGGCTGGCCTGACTGGCCAGAATCAGCAAAATCCACATGACTGAGAAGCCCCCCCTTCTCATCCTGGCCCCCATCCGCGGGATCACGGACTGCCACTTCCGCAGCCTCTTCCAGCACCATTTCCCTGGATTTGACTCGGCCCTGGCCCCCTTTATCAACCCTCAGCGCCACTCGAATTTCCAGCCAAAACACCTTAAAGATCTCCTGCCTGAGGAAAACCAGGAACTACCGGTTGTCCCGCAACTCCTGCACACAGACCCTGATGATTTTCTCCACCTGTCCGGTCGTCTTCGCGAACTTGGCTACACACAAGTCAACTGGAACCTTGGTTGCCCCGCACATATGGTAACAAAAAAGAAACGAGGATCAGGATTACTGCCCCACCCTGATGAAATCTTTGCCTTCCTCGACCAAGTCATGCCCAGACTTCCCGTAAAACTCTCCATCAAGACACGCCTGGGCCTGGAAAACAAAGAAGAACTACTCCACCTTCTCCCCCGTCTCGACAACTACCCCCTGGAGGAGATTATTATCCATGGACGACTGGGCAAACAGATGTATCGGGGAGAGACAGACAGAGAAACATTTGGCCTCTGCCTGGAGCAGAGTCACCACCCCATTGTCTACAACGGAGACATTAACTCAGTCCAGATATTCCGGGAATTGCAAACACAATTCCCAGGTATCAACAAGTGGATGCTTGGAAGAGGTGCCCTGGCCGACCCCTTCCTTCCCGGTGAGATCAAGGGACTTAACACACCAAACAGAGTAGAACAACTGCAACACTTTCATGACGAACTCTACCACTGTTACCAGGAACTGCTAGACGGTCCGGCCCACCTCCTTGGCCGAATGAAGCAACTCTGGATCTACCTCAGCGCCTCCTTCCCTCCTCAACACAAGACCTGGAAGAAGATTAAAAAATGTCATACTGAGGCTCAATACCAAAAGGTAACAGAGACCCTTTTTGCTGCAATAGACTGAAGGATACCTTCAAAAATTAGAATTTTCGTTCAAAATCGAGACATGAGGGGAATTTTACCACAGGTACCCTGCAAGAATCACCCTAGCTACGGGTACAAGTGCCCTTGTGGCGCATCTATTTGATATTCCAAAGACAAAGTTTTCTTCACCAAAGAAGAGTTTTGGCGTAATAGTAACTTTGCAAGGTGGCCTGAAAAACGATGCGCCTCAACATAGCGTGATCCAGCCAATAGATAGAAACAGGGTCAGCCACAAACAACGCCCACACACGCCAAACAGACCGATGGCACACCAACAAGCCCTATTTGCACACAGGAACACTTTCACAACGTCCAAGACTCCTTCCATGCCCCACCCTCCGAAAAAGCTCTCGCCCTACAGACACTGGTGAAACCAAACAATCAAAAAACACAAATGACAACACTGACAAAATAATTAATATTATTCTATGCACAATTTGCCCAATAAATCCCACTTGTTCCCTGGAATCATAGATTCTGTCCGACAAACAGGGACTTGCCACAATGTGTGTTTTTTAGTAAAAGGATCTTTTTTCAATTAAAATTAAAGCCTGCGGAAAATTTTATCCGTAGATATCCTTCAGAAAATGTTCTTCAAATGGATATTTTCAATATTTGGGGGATAAAACAGTTACATCACGTAGAGATAACAGAAGAAAAAGCAAATGACTGACCCTAACAGCTTTCGTTCTATTCTCATTCAGATTTTCCAACATCGACCGTTGAGCACCTTCCTGCTTATCAGTCTCTGTGTCCCGGTTTTCATTTTCCTGCGCAGCTACTTTCTGGTTTTACCCCAATTCAGTGACAAACTTCTGGTTTACAGTGAAGAAGAATCTCAAAGGACTGCCAATCATATCAGTAACCACTTCATAACCATTGATCAGGGCCAAATCGTGGTCAACAAGACCCTACAAGACAATATCCATGCTGTTATGATTGAGTTTGGCTTTGAAAAGATCAAACTCTTTTCAAAACAGGGGCACATCCTTTTCTCTACCAATGAAAAAGATATCGGCAAAATCAACAGCCATGACTACTTTCACCAGGTAGTAGCCAGAGGGGAAATTTTTTCTAAGATTGTGAATAAAAACCACAAGACCCTGGAAGGAAGAATAGTTGCCAAAGATGTGGCAGAAATCTATATTCCAATCAAGTATGGAAATGAATTCATCGGGGCCTTCGAACTCTACTTTGACCTGACCCAGCGCAAAGAAGAACTCGACGCCATGTTCAAAAAAGAGGCCCATGCCGACATCGTCATTTCCCTCATCATGATCAGCATCATCTTGATCATGGTCTTTCAAACAAGTCGAGCTATTCTCAAGGAAAAGGTTGCCAAAACCCAGCTCAAAAGCATTAACCAGAACCTTGAGGAAATCGTTGCAAACAAAACCCGCGAGCTACAGGTCACTCAAAAAACAGCCATTGAATCTCTTGCCGTCCTCGCCGAATACCATGATATGGATACCGGTGGACACTTGACCAGGATCCGTCTGTATACAGAACTCATTGCCACCACCCTCCTGGAAGATTCCCCCTACTCCAGCTATCTGCACAGCCAAGGAAAAGAAAAATATGTACAGGAACTGGTCATGGCTTCGACCCTCCACGATATTGGCAAGACAGCAATCTCCAAGGAAATTCTGTGCATGAAGAACGTGCTGAGCAGCGACACATTTGAGGAACTCAAAAAACACACCATCATTGCCTGGGATGCCCTCAACCAGGGAAACGAAATATTTGTCAACCGGTTCGGCAAAGATTCCTACCTCTCTCTTGCCGGCAATATCGCCCTCTATCATCATGAGAAGTGGGACGGTTCCGGATACCCCACGAAGCTGAAAGGAGAAGAGATTCCCCTTTCAGCCCGCATTGTTGCCCTGGCCGACGTCTATGATGCCCTGCGAAGCAAACGGACATACAAGGATCGCTGGTCGCACACAGATGCCACAGAATTCATCTGCAACGAATCAGGTAAACACTTTGACCCGGTTATCATCGAAGCATTTCTCTGTAATCAGGAAAAATTTCGAAAAATCTCCGAAGGAGCTAAGTAACACCAGCCCACGCCGCACCAACCGTTGCCAAGCCCCTAAAAACCCACAGGGTCGATAACCCCGTTCTGACATCCGGCATCTGCCTGTTCAGCATTCTGCAAGAGGGAAGACAATGCCGTATCATTTTCCACTTCACCTTTGAGATTAATCCACATTTCACTGATCATGCCGTTTGTACAATGAACTTTCAACTTGGTGCTGGCCCCATCACCGAAGGCCTCATCAAACTTGGCATTAATCTCACCGACCTCCACACTCTCCCCGATATTTTCCACAAAGAAATCACGTAATACCGACGTGTTAACCTGGTCGGCAAGCTTGATGGATTCCAGAAAATACTCTTCCGGGGTGGTACTGTAACAGGTACCATGTTTGATCCATTCATGGCGGTGGAGATAAGAGGCGACACCCGGCATGGTCTCAATCAGATCCCCAAAAGTTTCCTCGGTGATGGCCAAAGCCGGGAGCTGATCCCACATTTTACGGCCATCCAGCCTCTTATTATTATTGGACACACTGCAGTAGATATTATTTCGCGGCTGGGGCCAGAGTCCGTGCAGGGTGAAATGGCTGGCATCATAGCGATCAACAGTCTGAGTCTGACATTCTGTTTTCTGCTGATGGGTCTGGCAAAAAGCAGGTTGCCAACTCAGGGCCAGGAGATAGGCAGGGCCCTCTACAGGAATCGGCGGGCCATCAGGGTCATCCGGCGGGACCGGAGTCACCACCACGCCCTGTTCCCGACAGTCGGTGAGCACTATACCGCAGGCAAGCTCCACCCATCGCTCAGAAGGCGTGGCATTCTTGACCCTTATCCGATAATGGCTGGCCTCCGCCTTGTTCTTGGCCAGTAGCTCATAGGCGGTATCGGGTGTGAGACGAATGTCACCCGGATTGGAGTAGTTCCTGAACGAGTGCATGGCCTCACAGGTATCTCTGGCAATAAAATAGCCATCGAGTCGAATCTCGGCCATTCCCATGCCGGGAAGCAAAAAAATCACTCCCCAGAAAATCGTAACAATTAGCGTTTTTTTCATCTTTCTCCTCCTATATGTCTAAAGTAATGGCCACCGAACAATGATCGCTGGCCTTAGGTCTGTCATAGCCAACCCTGGGATACCTGTTCAGTTCAGACAAACCCGGGACCCGATATGGTTGACCACTGCGGATGACTGTGGGGACAGCAGAGGGATTTCGTGCTGCCAGTTCGGGAGAGGCCAGGATATAATCGATCTGATGTTTGGAGTTACCGCCGGGGTAATAATGGGTCCAACGTTCTTCTTCAGGGAGACGTTCCAGGAGGTTGCAGGAAAAATCATCAGCAAACAACGGCCCCAGCCCATGACCGGACTCACTAACATAATCGTTAAGATCCCCTACAATCAGCCAGTCGCCTGTGGCCGGGTCAGGAAATGAATTGGTGATAATTCGACGCACCGCTTGGGCCTCCACTTCCCGTACACAGCGAGTACGCTCCCTTCCGCCGGACATGGATTTAAAATGACAGACAAAGATGGATAAGGGTTTCCCCCCCACCTTAACGGTTACCTCCAGACAGTCACGGCGAAAGATCCCCTCTCCTTCGCTCAATCCGTATTGACAGAGCTCGTCATTGTAGAGATCAAAATCGCCAAAGGTAACTTCTGCATGGGAGGTGACCTTGATCCGCAGCTTAGACATCACCCCCACATCAATACCGCGCCTGTCGTTGCCTTCCAGGCAGCGACGCCAGCCATAATGGGCACAGCCCGTTCGGTTGAGATAAAATTGATGGAAATCATCAAGGATCGCCTTGTTCTCAATCTCTTGCAGACAGATGATATCCGCCTCGGTATCACGGATGGCCTGAGCTGTCTGCTGCCTGGAATCATCGGTCAGAGCAATGGCCAGAGATTTGCGAAGAGGCATGTATTCCGGGGTGTCTTCTCCTACACCGAGCAGACGCAGTGCCCGCTCCGAAGAAAGTTGGCCGTAACTGTGAAAGTTAAAACGCTGAAGAAGATTTTCGACATTAAAGGTTGCCACTCGTATGGTACTCATCAACTTCCTCCTTAGTGATAGTATGAACTGCGTTTATTTTACCGTGATTTCACATGAACAGATTTGTTCCGCTTGACCTGCAGACAATTTCCTGCAACCTTATTTTCGCTGTAGTGAGCAACAACATCCAACAGAGAATCTCTTACATTTTCTGACCGATGCCCCATTATCGCGCAACAACACGTAAAAAACATTGGAAGGGAAACTCTCCACTTTTATCGATTCTCAACGACCGGACAGAAACATATAAAAAAACGGGCACCAGACTTCCCGGCAACTACAGGGCCTATACGGAAAATATTCAAGAATGGCCAGACCAGAGAACAAACCTGTCAGGCTGATGATAAGATGACAACGCGCTATTAGACTACTGCGTGCTCAGGGAGGGGAATGGAAGATAACTACTGCAAGCAACAGGGTCTCAATCAGGCCATCTCAACACCTTTTGCAACAACTCACCGTACTTCTTGATGAATAATAGAACTATTATATCACAGCCCGGATCACTTTTCGATTTATTTTTGAGGGCCGCAACGCTCGAAAACAGGGAAACGGAAATATCTCCAAAAAGATGCACGCACAGAGCCACACCATTTACAGG
This sequence comes from Desulfocapsa sp., assembly GCA_030145625.1. GTDB lineage: Bacteria > Desulfobacterota > Desulfobulbia > Desulfobulbales > Desulfocapsaceae > Desulfocapsa. The sequence goes on from JAQYVF010000011.1 coordinate 46,199, forward strand.
TGATGGAAATTTTCGTCAGGAACGATCAATGGGGGAGTTTTTCACCTGGGAACCAGCAGAACATCAGTATATTCCGTCTCCTCTGTCAGAGGTGCATCATCCCAGACAACACAGCGACGAAGGGTAACATTTTTCTCCAGTTGAGTGCGACCAACACAGGCCCAGTCACGTAGCTCAAGATTTTCTCCCTGCAAGGCTTCATCATGCAAAAGAAACTGGGTCTCAGGAGGCTTGGAAAACTCTGACCAGAGAGGAATTTCTTTTTGTAAAAGTCTGCCGTGCAGTGCCAGATAATCGGTCACGGTCCCCATATCTGTCCATGAACACCCATCCACCCGCCGGGCCTGGATCCTACCACCCTCCTCAAGAATCTCGCGATAACGCTCTATAATAGAGTACTCCTGATCCTGTGGAATCTTTTCCAGGATTTCGGGTTCCAGAACATGGAGACCGGTGAAAGCCAGCAGGTCTGCAGAACCCTGACCATCAAAGCCAATGACCTGCCCCCCTTGAACAGTAACCTTATTAAAACGCGGATAATCGTGCATGGCCATGGTCACTGCTGCCCGAGCCGGATCATGAGCCCGATAGAGCTCCTGAAAGTCAACCATGTGATAAATATCGCCATTGGTTACCAGCAGAGGTTGGTCCCTCATCCTGGGCAAGGCCATGCGCAGGCCACCACCCGTTCCAAGCACGATCTCTTCTTCCTGGATTACCACTCCGTCTATGGCAGCAAGTGCTGAAACAATCTGCTCCCGGAGGTAATGACAATTTACAATAATGTGGTCAAACCCTGCAGCCTGTAATCGCCGAACGGTAAGGAGGAGAAGGGGCTCATTCAAGAGAGGAAAAAGAGGCTTAGGACAGACCGCAGTATAAGGGAGTAAACGAGTGCCGAAACCGGCAGCAAGGATCATGGCCTGCATGGGAGTGTGTCCGCAAAAGGTAGAAAAACAAAAAAATCAATAATCAAGACTGCCGTCGGGAAGTTCTTTGACTCCAACCACTACGATACCAGCTTCATTAGCTGCCTTTACCGTGGCTTCCCGGTCAAAGATGAGTGACTGCCCCGCCTCAACAGCCAGGACCGCCCCTTTCACACCTGCCAGGGTCTCGATAGTCTTGATCCCAGTGGCTGGAAGATCAAATCGGAAATCCTGATTAGGTTTCCTCACCTTTACCACCACTGCTTTTTCCCGGGCCAGAGCACCGCCCCGGGCTATGGTTACATCGGTCCCCTCAATGGCTTCCACGGCTACCACCGAGCGGTTTCGAACCACCACGCACTGTCCGATATCCATTGCTCCGATGGCCCTGGCATTTTTCCAGCCAAACTCAATATCCAGTCGCTGGTTTTTATCCGGCTTTTTCTCAGTCAGAACGCCATGGGGAAAAAGAAGATATTGCAGATAGAGGGTAGACTCCAAGACCTTGATCCCTTCTTTTTCCAAGGCACCTGCCACGGCTCGAAGGATCGCATCGTCCTGCTTGGTATCGATTTTATTCCAGAGGGACATCCCTTTAAAGTCGGGTAGAATATCGCGAAAGATCCTGGTCTTGGTGATGGCTCCGACGAAAACGGTCTCTCCTGCGCCCTGCTGATGAAAAAATTTGATCATCTTTCCCAACTGCCCCAGTTTCACCCAGAGCACTTCATCAGCTGCGTCAGCTACCTCCTGGGAAGTCTCATTGCGATGGGCAATCAAAACGATTTTCCGGCCTGCCTTCTGAGCAGCTTCGATAAAAAGAAGGGGGAACTGTCCACTTCCGGCTATGACTCCTATCTTCGTTGAATCAACCTTCATGAAGCTCAATCTTTTTTGATCCGTTTGACGATACCGCGTTTTGAAGTTCTGAAAAAGGTCACCAACTCATCCACAAACTCACAATCAGTAATTTCCTCTTCAACCTTCATGATCGCATCCTTGTGAAGAAGATCGGGAGAGCGATACAGGATACGAAAAGCCGCATCGATTTTGGAAATGGTCTCACGCGTAAATCCGTTTCGCCGCATACCCACCTTATTCAAACCGGATATCCGCATTTTGCCTCTCATTCCAGTCACCATGGCAAAGGGTGGCACATCCAACCCCACCCCGGAGCCTCCGCCGATAAAGGCAAACATACCGATCCTGCAAAATTGATGCACCCCAACCAAGCCCCCGACTGTAGCCCGGTCACCTACCTGCACATGACCTCCAAGGGTGGCAGCATTAACCAGGATGACATAATCTCCGACATCACAGTCATGTCCCACATGAGAATAAGCCATCATCATGTTATTATTGCCCACAATGGTCTTTCCTGTACCATGGGGGGTCCCCCTGTGGATGGAAACATATTCACGAATCAGATTCCCGTTACCGATAATCAGTTCTGTGGGCTCGCCTTTATAGCCAATGTCCTGAGGAGCTCCACCAATGGTGGCAAAGGAGCAAATCTCATTATTTTCACCAATGATAGTAGGACCGGAGAGGACAACATGAGCGGCAATGCTTGTACCGGCGCCAATCTTCACACCTTCCTCAATCACACAAAAAGGACCCACTTTCACAGTGGGGTGAAGCTCGGCTTTATCAGAAATTACAGCTGTAGGATGTATAGTCATTCTTGTTCTGGATAGATAAGGGAAGATACTTGCACACTCCTCGACAATTCGCCAAGGAGCATTTCACACAAGTCGCATTCCTTACCGGGTATCGCCTCTCTGTGCAATCTTTATTTTTTTCAGCCAAATGATGCCAGCAACTCTGCTTCGGCAACCAAATTGTCGTCAACGTAGGCAGCAGCAGCCATTTTCCATATCCCACGTTTCTTTTTCAGGAGCTGCAGTTTATAGATCAATTGATCACCAGGCCCCACTGGATTACGAAAACGGGCCTTATCAATTCCGGCAAAATAGAGGAGCTTCACCCCTATCTTTTCCGGTTCGGAACAGTAAGCCAGGACCCCTCCTGCCTGGGCCATGCCCTCCAACATTAACACCCCGGGCATTACCGGTTTATCCGGGAAATGGCCCTGAAAAAAGGGTTCATTGATGGTTACATTCTTCAAGACCACCACCTCCTCTTCCGGGACTAGGGAAATGACCCTGTCTATCAGGATAAAAGGATATCTGTGCGGTAGCAGACGTAAAATCTCCACAATATCTATATTTTCAGGATTGATTGCATCACTCATTCTTTTTCTCCGGGAACTATTTGTCTTTCTTGACTGGTCAGTTCAGCCACTGTTTTCTTCACTTTTCTAAGATCACGACCCATCTCCGCCAACTTACCGAACTGGGTCGCAGCTCGAACAAACTGCTTCATGGGGATTGCAGGAGAACCACCGATCCTGGCACCGTCTTTCTGGTTATTATGAACACCACTCTGGGCAGCAACCATGACCCCGTTGCCAAGTACAATATGACCGGCAAGACCAACCTGTCCACCCAAAACCACATTCCGTCCCAGGGTTGTAGAGCCAGAGATTCCCACATGGGCAACGATCAGGCAATTTTCACCGACTACCACGTTATGTGCCACCTGGACCAGATTGTCAATTTTGCTTCCTGACTTTATCCAGGTCACCCCATAGGCAGCTCTATCCACACAGGAATTGGCACCAATCTCAACGTCATCATCAATCCTGACAATTCCCACCTGGGGACGCTTGACATGAAAGCCACGACTGTCTGTGGCATAGCCATAGCCATCACTGCCGATTACTGTTCCCGAATGGATAATCACCCGCTTTCCGATGATACAACCATCAGCAACCGTTACATTGGCTTTCAGGGTGGTGTCATCACCGATCTCCACATCGTCACCTACCACAACTCCCGATTCGATGGTCACCCGTTCACCCAGCTTCACTCGCTCACCTACAGTTGCCAGGGGAGCAATAGTAATTGCTTGCGGAATAGTGGTATCCTTCCCCACCCAGGCCCGCTCATGAACTCCTTTTGCAAGAAAAGGTTTTTCCAGCAGCAGCGTATGAATACGGGCAGAGGCCAGATAGGGATCTTTTACCCGGATCAAAGGGACAGGCGCCTCTTCCACAGCCATGGGCACGATAACCGCACTCCCTTGAAAATCAGAGAGGATATCCACCAACCCGGCCTTGACCAGAAAACTGATATCACCACTTTCGGCTGTGTCCAGGGGGGAAAAACCGCTGATCATCACCTCACTATCTCCAACGATCTCTCCCTCGACAAGAACGGCCAACTCCGCCAGACTCAGACTTTTACCACTCACATTATCACCTTTTCAACTCCTGAATTGCAGCAATCTTTTCCCACATCAGACGCAATGACCACATCCTATCCCACTTTCTCCTCTCAATGTAGGAGCGACTTCAATCGCGAACCAACTCCCGTACGGCACAAATAAACACACGATGCGCGCCAAGTACGATTCGCGGATAAATCCGCTCCTACAGGAGAAGTCACGGCTTTTCAAACACACTTCCTCTGCGGCGGCAGGTAGGAGCGACTTCAGTCGCGCCCCCCCCCATACGGCACAAATAAACACACGGTGCGTGCCAAGTACGTTTCGCGGATAAATCCGCTTCTACAGGAGAAGTCACAGCTTCTCCAACGTACTTCTTCCTCCATTCGCCACTCTCATTCATAGAGCAGATACTTTTTCCGCTGTTCTAAAAAACGTTTCAATCCCGGTTGCCACTTCCTCTCCAAATCGAGAACAGAATCCCCCTTCTCCAGTGCCCGGCGCAGGGTGGAATCCCCAAGGATAAGATCCATGGGGAGGCGTTCGAACTCATATTCATAGGGAGGTTCCTTATAGGCAAACTCCTCCGGCCAGCACTGCATAACCGCCTGGAGCAGGGCGAGACTGGTTCTATAAGGCAGAAAAGAATCGGGATCGGTGACATGGAGCTGGAATCCAACACAGACTTGTTCCGCCCATTTGCCTGAAGTCGGTTGAAAGACCAGGGGTCTGAACCAACATCCCGGTAAATCGACTGCTGCCAGCCGCTTCAAAATGGGACCATGCTCCCAGAACGGAGCTCCCACCAGTTCAAAAGGAAGAGTGGTCCCCCTCCCCTCGGAACAGTTGCTTCCCTCCCAGAGCACCTGACCCGGATAGACCAGGGCTGTCTCAGGAGTAGGCATATTGGGAGAAGGAGAAACCCAGGGGAATCCAGTGTCCCGAAAGAGCATGGACCGTTTCCAACCCTGCATGGGAATCACCTGCAGATCAGCTCCAATCGCAAACTCTTTGTTGATGAAAAGAGCCAGCTCTCCAAATGTCATACCATGGCGCATGGGAATGGGATAGAGCCCCACAAAAGAGGTACAATCTGCCTCCAGGACATTCCCCTCAACAGCCGCTCCACCCACGGGATTCGGTCTGTCAAGGACAACTACCTGCTTGCCATACTCTGCAGCGGCCTCCAGACAGTAAGCCATGGTATAGAGAAAGGTGTAAACCCGCGTCCCCACATCCACGATATCAATAAGCAAAACATCAAGATGATCGAACATGGCTGCATCCGGTCTCCTGGTCTCCCCATAAAGGCTGAAGACAGGCAAACCGCTCACCGGATCTTTCTGGTGAGCCGATTCAATCATATTATCCTGTTTCTCAGAAAAAAAGCCGTGCTGAGGAGAAAACAGACAGGTCAACCCGTCTCCATAGAGATCAAGCAGAACATCTCTGCTATGACGCAGGTTGCGGTCCGTGGATGCCTGATTACAGAGCAGCCCCAACCGTTTATCTTTCAGCAAGAGGCCTGAATCGGCCAGTTTTTCCAATCCAACACGAATCATCTCACGTTCCCTGTTCTTCTCTTTCTCAACCGCATACCGCAGATCGCAAACCTCAGACCGCTTTCCTTATTCTACTGTTACACTCTTCGCCAAATTCCGCGGCTGATCCACGTCGCACCCGCGTCGGGAAGCAATCTCATAAGCAAGAAGCTGGGCCGGGATGGTATAGAGGATAGGGTTGAGTTCTTCATGTACAGCCGGAAGATAGATGACATCGTCGGTGATGGTCTTCAAATGACCGTCACCTCTGGTACCGATCAGGATAAGACGTCCCTGCCTGGCCTTAATCTCCTCCACATTGGATATGGATTTCTGGTAAACTGCATCCCTGGGAGTCAACGCCAGAATGGGCATTTCCTTATCGATTAAGGCAATGGGACCATGCTTCAGCTCACCCGAGGCATACCCTTCTGCATGGATATAAGAGATTTCTTTCAGTTTTAGTGCCCCTTCCAGGGCAATGGGGAAATTGAGCCCCCTGCCCACAAAGAGAAAGTCACGGCTGTCATAATAATTTTCGATCAGCTCCCGAATTTCAGCCTGCAACACTGGTAATTCCTCTTCAATAACCCCGGCAAGCGCGATCAGCTCCCTGCCCAGTTGCAAACGTTTTTCAGGCGGCATGGTGCCCCGCTTTTCTGCCAGGAAAAGGGTAAAGAGAAACAGCGCGGCCAGTTGCGAGGTAAAGGCCTTGGTCGAGGCCACCCCGATTTCCGGTCCGGCATGGGTATAGATCGTACCATGGGCCTCGCGGGTCATGGTGGAACCCACCACATTACAGATGGTGACAATCCTGGAACCAAGCTCCTTGGCCAAGCGGATTCCAGCCAGGGTATCGGCGGTTTCACCGGACTGGGAGATAGCAACGGTGAGAACACGATCATTAATGAGCAGTTTTCGGTAGCGAAACTCCGAGGCGATATCCACCTCCACCGGGATTCCTGCCCACCGTTCTATCCAGTACTTGGTCACCAGGGCGGCATGCCAGGAGGTGCCGCAGGCCACAAGAAAGATACGCTCGATACCGGCCAGATCCTGATCGCTGAGATTCATCTCCGGCAGATCGACACTCCCGGTCTCGGGATTGATGCGACCACTCACTGTGTCGATAATGGCCTGAGGCTGCTCAAAAATCTCTTTCAGCATAAAGTGCTTGTAGCCACCCTTCTCGGCCATGGCCGAATTCCAGGCAATGGTCTTGACCTCTTTCTCCACCTCTTTTCCGCTCTTCAGGGAATAGATGCTCTGGCTATCGGCCCGCAGGACAGCCAATTCCTGATCGTCGAGAAAAATGACCTTGTCGGTATAGGGAAGCAGAGGTGGAACATCAGAGGCCATGAAGGTCCCCTCCTCATCATGGACACCCAAGACCAGAGGACTGTGGTTACGGGCAGCAATCAGGGTATCGGGCATTCCGGTCCAAAGGACACCCAGGGCATACGACCCCTCTACCCTGGCCAGGGCTTTTGTTACGGCCTCGCGAAGATCACCGTCAAGATACTCTTCAATGAGATGGGCCAGGACCTCGGTATCGGTTTCAGAGGCAAAGCGATGACCTTTTTCCTGGAGCTCACCCCGAAGAGAATGATAATTTTCAATGATGCCGTTATGGACAACAACCAGCTCACCACTGCAGTCACTGTGAGGATGTGCATTTTCAGTGGTAGGGGCACCATGGGTTGCCCAGCGGGTATGCCCAAGACCGATATGAGAAGGGGCACCAATGGCATCTCCCAGGATATTTTCAAGATTTTGGAGCTTTCCTTCACTGCGATGTTTTTCCAGCACTCCATCTTGGAGATAGACAATACCTGCAGAGTCATAGCCCCTGTACTCAAGGCGCTTCAATCCCTCCAGCACAACGGGAACAACCCGTCTACTCCCCACATATCCTACAATCCCGCACATATATACCTCACACCTTTTTCTGAATTGGATTTTTTTCTTTCTCGACCAGAGAAACTAGTCGTCAATTATTCAAAATAACATGGTATTTTTTGTTTTTGCGAGTTTTTTCTTTGTTCCTTGCGGAAAAACAAGTAGATTTACCCGGAAATCAAGGCTATCACATTACAGAATCTTTTTCGGATTTACCGAAAAACGTTTTTTTACTAACACCAAATCTATTGATCAATCATGAGCGACAGACAACGATTAAAAGAAATTCTCCTTGAGAAATCCTACAGGAAAGGCACATTCACCCTCACCTCGGGTAAGACCTCAGACTTCTATATCGATGGAAAACAGACCACCCTCTCAGCTGAAGGGGGATACCTTTGCGGGAAACTGATCCTGGATATCATCAATGCTGCCGATGAACCCATCGAAGCCGTTGGTGGCATGACCCTGGGAGCCGACCCCCTGGTATCAGCAGTTTCCGTAGTCAGCCACCTGGAAAACTGCCCCATACCGGCATTCATTGTCCGCAAAGAGGCCAAAGGCCATGGAACCGGCAATTACATTGAAGGGTTAAGCAACATGGCTCCCGGTTGCCGGGTTGCTCTTCTTGAAGATGTGGTTACCACTGGAGGCACCCTGCTTCAGGTTATTGAACGTGTGGAAGCCCAGGGCTTCAAGGTGGGACTTGTCATTACCGTTGTCGAACGCCAGGAGGGAGGCGTCGATGTTCTGGCCAAGGCCGGATATAAACTGGAATCTCTGTTTACCCGCGAACAGCTGCTCAGCTAATGGGTACCTTGAAAAATTAGAATTTTCGTTCAAAATCGAGACGTGAGAAAAATTTTACCACAGGTGCCCTGCAAGAATCACCCTAACTACGGGTACAAGTGCCCTTGGGGTGCATATAATTGATATTCCGAGGATAAAATTTTACCCACAACGAAGAGTTTGGGCGGAAAGGCGATTTTGCAAGGTGGCCTAATGTAAGCCCACCCCAGATAAGCGAGTACAAGCAAACTCCACTTGTTCGTTTTGAACTATCCCTTTGATGGGTAACGTTCAAAACGGATAAGCCTAAAACCCCGACAAAGTCCTACAATACAGTAGATCAACTCAATTACCATCACCCCGCCACCATTATGAACTGTCCGAAATGCAAAGAAAAACTTGAGGTTCTCCGCCAATGTCGACGCATCCGTTTACGCTGTACCGGCTGCTCTCATGAATACCAGATCCATGAGGTTGCAAGTGACCTGGACCGAGAAACCGAGGCAATTTTAGAACGATACACAGCTATCATTTACGATTAATTCTCAAAATGAGTAAAAAACATTTCACCTCTTCACATTAAATACTGTATACTCCTGTTAAGAGGGAAAACTGCCCAGTTACATTGATTTTTTTAAGAGCCAGACAGACTTAGTTAATGTCAAATGGGTAATTCTACACATAGTAATTTTTAAAAAGATTACTACTATACATAGTGGAGTAGAGTAATTAGTACGAGATTCAATCAATACAAGTTAGTTATGTCTCTCACCAAACAGCCATACTGGGAGAGACACTAACTAAAAAGAAGACTCTGGGGCAGAAGGCAATTGGTAGTCCTTTATCATAAAAGCCTCCAGAGAGAGGTGAACGCGAATGTTAACCACGCAGCAATATGGTATGGATGTTCAAAAGGCATTTGTAAAGAACAATGACATAGCCTCAATCCGATGCCCGAAATGTGACCTCGTCAAAGACATCGCTGTTGGCAAGTTTCGTGACACCAGACATACCCTCAAAACCAAATGCAGTTGCGGCAATATTTTCGTCATAGCCCTTGATTTTCGCAAACACTACCGAAAACCCACAAACCTAGACGGAATGTACACCCTCACCGGCCCTCCAACCAACGGTGGCGGTAGAATGCAGGTCATTAATATCTCGCGTAGCGGTGTTGGATTTTCCATATCCGGTTACCATAATATCAATGTCGGCCAAAGGGCTTCCCTCAGGTTCACCCTGGACAACAAGAAGAAAACTGAACTCTGCAAAGAGGTCATTGTCAGATCCATCCGAGGTAACCATATCGGATGCGAATTCCTGGATAAAAATGAGATTGGCAAAGATCTCGGCTTTTACCTTCAGCCCTGCTGATACTCCTGCTGTAAAATCTTCCCCATCATCATCTGCGCTTTTTCCAAAAACGGTGTCAACGTCTCCCGATCAAGCGCACTGATCACAATTCCTTCCCGTTTCGCCTCAGCCAGCAGCATCTCACCATCCACCACCTTGTCTACCTTGTTAAAAAGTTTCAGACAGGGCACTGAACTCAAATCAAGTTCACGCAGTAAATCCTCCACCACCTGCACCTGCTCACGGAAACAGGGATTAGAAAGATCTATGACATGAACCAGAAGATCCGCCTCCTCCAGCTCTTCCAGGGTGGCAGAAAATGCCTGTAAGAGATCAGCTGGAAGGTGGCGGATAAAACCGACAGTGTCGGTGACCAGCACTTCCATATCCCGTGGAAAACGAAGGCGGCGACTGGTTGGATCAAGGGTGGCAAAGAGTTTGTCTTCAGCCACAATATCACTTTTGGTAAGTGTGTTAAGCAAGGTGGATTTTCCGGCATTGGTATAGCCAACCAGAGAAAGAACAGGCAGCTCTTTTTTTCTGCGCCGCGATCTACGCCGGTACCGCTCACGGCTCACATTTTTCAACTCCCGACCCAGTCTCGCAAGGCGGTCATTAATACGACGCCTGTCAATCTCAAGTTTTGTCTCTCCAGGACCTCTGGCCCCAATGCCGCCGGTCAGACGCGAAAGAGCATCGTCTCGAGAAGAGAGTCTGGGCAGCATGTATTTCAACTGGGCCATCTCCACCTGCAGTTTTCCTTCCCGACTCAGAGCACGATGGGCAAATATATCGAGGATAAGCTGAGTGCGATCTATGACCCGCATCTCTGTATAATCGGTAATGGAACGAATCTGAGAAGGATTGAGCTCCTGATCAAAAATCAAGAGATTGGCATTCAGCTGCAGGGCCTGGATCATAATATCGGCAAGCTTCCCCTTCCCCAGGATAAAGCGGGGATTCACCTTGCGCCGCCGCTGCAGTACCGTTTCAAGGACCACAACCTCATCGGAGCGAGCCAGTTCCACCAGTTCTGCCATAGACTCCTTGGCAGGAATCAGTGACTGGGTGGAAACACTGACCAGGATGGCCCGGTCTTCTCCACTCTCCACCGCTGAAACATTGTCTTTGCGGGTGAACTCCCCTTCCAGAGCATGGATGAACTCTTCAAAAGAATCCTGCTGGTTTGCAGGATGGACAGGAGGAAGGTATGCCCAGCTTTTCCCATCGCGGGAATCTGGAAGCAGATGAACAGAATGGAGCTGTTCCGGAAGCCCTTCAGCAGTTACTTTTAAAACCGACAAAAGATCGAGGCGGAGGAAGAGAAGGTCCATCAGATCCTCGTCACTGATCTCCTCTCCGGCCAGGTGGGTATGAACTAGGCGCAGCCCTTTAAGGCGCCCGCGACTGCGAATGTGAGAAAGCGTGGGGATCATGATCCCCTTAAAATCTCCAACAATTACCGCTTCTACCTTTCCGGAGCGTTGGAGGAGGAGACCTATCTGCCGATTCAGCTCAAAGGAGAGTTGGCAGAGGGAACGAGCCATCTCGGGTCCGATCACCTGATCCCTGCTTCCTCGCTTCCCAGCCAGACGCTCCAGCAACTTCAGCTGATTTTTTTTTAATCCACCCGTATTACCGCTGACAAGTGCTATGAGAGCACCTCCTGTACAATGTCTTCCAGAAAATGACACGCATGCCATATTTATAAATATTCACAACTTAAGAGTACCTTGAAAAATTAGAATATTCGTTCAAAATCGAGGCATGGAAAAAACTTACCACAGGTGCCCTGCAAGAATCACCCTAACTACGGGTACAAGTGCCCTTTTGGTGCATCTATCCGATATTCAATGGATAAAGTTTTCCTCACAACGAAGAATTTGGGCGAAAAGGCAATTCTGCAAAGGTGGCCTTAACTTGCCAGATACTGCGTCATAGATTCGGCCATGGTGGTGAAAACCTTGCGAAACACCTTTTCATCGCGTTCAAGCAAAGTCACCCTGAAGCCCTGGAGATCTGTGGCGAAAGAGGTCAAAGGAACCACGCAGATGCCGGTAGCACCGAGGAGATAGTAGACAAAGCGTTTGTCCACCGATGTCCCAGGAGCACTCACCAGCGATTCAACGAGTTTTTTCACCTCAACATTGTCAATGGGCAGAGTCTGATTGGAAGTAAGAGCTCCATCTTCAAAACAGACACTCATGTAAAAAGCCCCATTGGGGCGATTAACCAATACCCCTTTCACATCTTTGAGACAATCATGAGCAATATTGGAAAACTTCTCATACCGTGCAATTCGCTCTTCCAAGTACCCCTGGTATTTTGGATGCTGCACCACCTTGGGATAAACTGTCTGCGGCAGAGTAGTTGAACAAACCTCGACCATCTTGGAATTGAGGATGGATTGAATATACTTGGCAAACATGGGGTCTTTATCCCCGTTATACACCTCAATCCATCCACAACGAGAACCGGGCCAGGGCATCTCTTTGGAAATACCGCGCATGGCAATGGCCGGCACATCGCCAATCACATCCGAAAGCGGTGATGTGGAGGTGCCGTTGTAGACAATATTGTGATAGACTTCATCGCAAATAATAAACAGATCATAACGCTTGGCAAGCTCAACAATAGCTTCCAAGATATAGGTGGGATAAACCGCTCCTGTTGGATTATCTGGGTTGATAATAAGGATACCGGCCACGGCAGGGTTATACTTAATGGACTTTTCCAAATCGTCCAGGTCCGGATACCAATGATGATTAGGGTCGAGGATGTATGTTAAGGGCTTGTCACCGGCATGGGCTGCCTCAGCAGAAGAATGCGTGGTATAACTTGGAGTCGGCACCAGGACTCGGGCAGTCCGGCGCAGAAATCCGAAGATCTTGGAAATGGCATCTCCCAAGCCGTTAAAAAAGATAATGTCCTCGGGATCAATCTGTACCCCACCCCGCTTATTGGTCTCGGCTGTAATAAATTCACGGGTGGCCAGTACTCCCTTAGTGGGACAGTAACCATAGGTGGAATCCTGCATGACCGCATCTGAGACGATCTCTTTCATCCACAGAGGGATTTCCTCTCCCTTGGCAATGGGATCACCAATGTTTTCCCAGTTGGTGCTCAGCCCAAGTTTTTGTAATTTTAACCCGACATTGACGATATTACGAATCTCGTATGTCAATTCACCAGCACCAATATGGACGATATCTGTCCTCATTGAATCGCTCCCTCTACTAAAAAAGACGTTATTAAGTTAAGTTACAACTCCTGCCCAATAGAGCAGCAAGATGTTTAAAATCCTCTTTCGTGATAAAGACCGTAGACTCTTTCAACCTTCACCCTTCAATCCTCAAACTCCAGTCAATTACCACAGCCACCTGGCATAGTCAACCGATGCCAACGACTGTCATCACATTGTCATAATTGGCTAACTCGCAAAAGAATGGAATAGGAATGACTAAGAAAAAAAGTTTATGTGCGAGACATACAAAGTTGAGAAAATGCAACGTATCTAACGTACGTCGCAATAAATGATAATGCAACAACGAAGCAGAGAAAGCGTTTTTTCAGCGCCATCAATCATCTTCATATTTATGCAGTTTATTTTGCAAAGTTTTACGGGTGATACCCAGTCTCCTGGCAGCCTCGCTTTTGTTCCCTTTGGTTTCTTCCAGGGTCTTGAGAATCTGTTTTTTCTCAACTTCCTCGAGAGAAATCGGCCGCACAGACTCTTCCATATCCTTCTGCCCCTGTTTTTGAATGGGAAGAGGCAGATTTTTTTCGGTGAGATGCTCTCCCCGCATGAGAATCACTCCCCGTTCTATGGCATTTTCCAGTTCCCGGACGTTCCCTGGCCAGCGATAGGAGGCAAGAAGTTTCATACATTTTTCCGTTACTCCTGTGACCACTCGCCTGTTTTTTTCGGAGAATTTACGAACAAAATGATTCACCAGAAGTGAGATATCCTCACCACGATCACGAAGAGGAGGCACGGCCACGGTCACAACATTCAATCGATAATACAGATCTTCACGAAAATTACCATCCCGAACCTCTTCTTCCAGGTCACGATTAGTGGCAGCAATAATTCTGGTATCAGTGCGAATGGTCTCTTCTCCACCCACGCGCTGCAATTCATGTTCCTGAAGGACTCGCAGCATCTTGACCTGCATGGCCTGACTGGTTTCCCCTATCTCATCCAGAAACAGAGTGCCGCCGGATGCCTGTACAAACTTCCCTTCCCGCTGCTTATCGGCCCCGGTAAAGGCCCCTTTTTCATGACCAAACAACTCAGACTCGAGAAGCCCTTCAGCCAGAGCCGCGCAATTGACCCGGATGAAAGGCCCGCCACTACGTTCGCTGTCTTTATGGAGTTCGGCAGCCACCAACTCCTTGCCGGTACCGGACTCACCGGTGATGAGAACAGTTGCCTCGGTGGGAGCCACATAAGAAATCATCTCCAACAATTCCTGAATGGGAGGAGAATCCCCGATGATAGCAGAAGATGTGGAAACAGGCCTGACTTGTTTTCTTTCTCGCTTTTTCTCTTCCACCTGTTTCCGATCCACAGCCCGTTCCAGGGTCAGTCGCAAACGATCGAAATCCAGTGGTTTCGTCAAGTAATCATAGGCCCCATGCTTGATGGCCTCCACTGCCGCGTCCACAGAAGAGTAAGCAGTCATGATAATAACAGGCAGGGCAGGATGAGCAGCATGAATCCGGTTAAAGGCCTCCATCCCGTCCATCCTGGCCATACGCACGTCCATCAACACCGCATCATAGACAAACTTCTCAACAGCCTCCACAGCAGTACGGCCATCATCGGCCTCTACGCACTTCCAGCCCCACTCCTTAAACATGGAACAGAGCATATAGCGATGCACCTGCTCATCATCCACTACCAGGATAGTTACCTGCCTATCTTCTCTCCTCACCGAACAACTCCTATCCCAACTTTTCCAAAGCCCATGCCATATTCTGTCCCAGGACCTTCATGGTATTCATTCCCTCTTCATCGTTGGCGACTTCTTCCTTTTCCCGGCCGATAGTATTTCCATTTTTTCTGGCACTTCCGCAAAAGGCAACTCCTTTCATATCTCTCCTCTCCACTTCCAGAGCATTTAATATTGGTTTGCAGAATAAACTGATAAAAAATCTAATTCCGGGATGTCTCAGTTAAGAAAACCTAAGCGGATACTCCTGTATATCTTTTTCTCATCCCTTTTATACTGCATCTCACCGATTTTTACCGGTAAAATTTCTCTCACCATCTATCCCGGCTGGTGATTTCTTTATTTCCTGTCGCTTTGCCCAATGGACATACTGCAATTGATCTTAATGGCATATTCATTCGCAACCAATACCATTATTGTGTCAATCCAGACAGCCACGTGAGACAGCAATACTCAGTTATCGGGAAAATTCGGACAAATGGGTACCATCATTTTTTTAAAAAAACTATATAAGGACAGTGAACTATGATATTGCCAGCTTGGTTGCGTCTCTTAATTTTTAAGCTGCCTGTGCGGCAGTGCCCCCCACCAGACCAATAATCGTCAGTGGCAATAACTGTTTCATTCTTCACTCCTTTCACAAACCACAACTTTTTAAAACATAGATAAAAATACCGAAAAAATGCCCAGAAAATTAGCAAAGAAGCAACGACTATAAACATACCCCAAAAACAGCTACCGAACTGGTTGCCGCTGTATTTTTGATCTCCGTAGTGAGGGCACACTTCCGCCCATACAGATAGTTCCTTACCGCAAATTTCAAAGGTTTCAAGTTTGCTTTGTTTCATGTTAAGTGATCAGTAATTTTTTTTAATTTTCAACTTGACCTCCCTTCCACCCTAACACAACTAGGTGTTTATAGAGTGAGCACCGTCCCACTTTTCTTTAAAAACATATATCAGGAATCAATCCTGTTTCATATGGGTATAATTACCCATTTTTACATTATTTTTTGCACTTCCCCCTGACAATCCACCTTAAAAATGATAAAATACCTATACGTTTTTTTAGTTCCTTTTAAGATATGGAAACTCTGCTCTATTTCCTTGACAATCAGGACAAAAAACATAAAATACGGAAAACGATTATCATTACCAACCTATCAAAAGGAGGCTTCTATGGCAGACAGAAGAGATTTTATCAAAGGCAGTTTGGTTGCGGCTTCGGCCCTGGCAGTGGGATCTGTGAAAATTGCAAGTGCTCAGGTTGCACCCTATACCAATATTGTCTATACAGCCGACAACCTTGGAAAGTGGGAAAAGAAGGTAGGGAGTCATCTGCCATCCATTACCGTTGAAGGAAACAAGGTGACGCTTTTCACCAAACATGGGATGGCAGAAAAGCATTTTATCGTCCGCCATACCCTTGTTCTTGCGGACGGTACAGTTGTTGGTGCCAAGACATTTACCGGTACCAGTGCTGAAGCCAGATCAAGCTATGAGCTGCCGACCGGGTATAAAGGACTCATTTACGGAACCAGCTTCTGCAACCTCCATGATTTCTGGGTAAACGAACATACGGTTTAGATTGCAATCATCGCCCTCCCACATCCTCAAACTCCTTCCAATAACTTATCACTCCATGGAAGGGGTTTGAGATCTTTCTACTTCCTTTCCGACAAGTATATTTACACACCGTAGTACTTTTGATTGATAAAGTGTTTCCTATTCAGGAATCACTATCGGCCTCCGCCCTCCCCTCTCGCCCCCACTCATATCCTACTGATTTAACGTCTAAATCCAACGACAAAGCCAAATCGTTAATCAGCTGCACACGATGCATTATTTGTTTTGTCTCCTGTGCATAGCGGAAACTAAATTGACGCCTCTGCCATCCTCCCTCTTTCCAAGGGAGATTTCCAGACAGTAAAGCAAACAGAAGTAACCTAACGAAATCTCATGATTTAAACCGTTTTTTCCACAACAGAAGTGCCGCACCACTCCTTTTTGAAACTGTTGGCAGTTAAATTGCATATTTTTGTATTTTTTCTGTGGGAGCGTGTTTATCTGTCAATTGAGGTGGCAGTGTATTTTGCTAGTTGAGCAGTGTCGGTGGATGTTCGCGGATGAATCTGCACCTACCTCCTACCTCCTACCTGTATCAGGTAGCACTTATTGTTGAGTCGTTGCAAATAAACCGGTTTTGTATAATTCAAAAAACGGATATTACCGATGTTGCTGAAGCAACAGCCCGTAAAAGTAAATTCGCCGACTTCAAGCCAGTGATTATTTCCCAAATCCTCCTCACTACCACTCTTCATTAAAAATATGATACAATCAGGAAACATTCCCGCTCTTTTCGATAAAATTGATCTTCATAGCGAAGAGCAATTATCCGAGCCAGGAGGAGAGCCAATGACTCAGTGTCCCCAACAGCTTGATAGCCTCTCAACAGAACTCCGCTTCGAACAGGATCTTCTTACCCTGGTCAACGCCATCCACACAGCACCCGACAACAATACAATTATGCTTGGCCTGCGGGAACAGATATTGGATGTCTATCATGTTGAAATGGCTACCATCTTTCTTGTGGATATCCGTAAGAAGTACCTGGCTTCCTGGCTTCTGCTTCCCGGAGATTTCTTAAAAAGGATAGAGCTCCCCATCAATAGAGAATCCGTTTGTGGCTATGTCGCCAAGACCAGAGAGACCATTAACATTCATGATGTCTACGACACCGATGAACTGAAAAATATTGACCCTGCCCTTACCTTTTCTGCTTCCTGGGACCAGAAGACAAACGCAAGAACGAAACAACTCCTTGCCGCCCCTATTACCTTCAAGAACTCTCTCATGGGTGTCATCGAACTGATGAACAGGGTGGATGGCACCCCCTTTACCGAAAATGACCAGGAACATATCCATAAGCTTTCAGAAACCCTGGCTATTGCCTTCTACAACCACTCCAGGCAAAGAAAAAAAATCCCACTCAAATACGAATCCCTTATTCAGCACAAGCTCATCTCCAGGAAAGAACTGGACAGAGCCCTGGCCATAGCCGTCCAGCAGAAAAAAGATCCGGAAACGGTTCTCATGCATAATTTCCGCATCCCAAGGCTGGAGCTTGGAAACCTACTCGCAGAATTTCACTCCACCCGCTATGTAGATCTGGCAGAGCTCAGTTATAATCCCAGAAAGCTGTTCAAGGGTATCAATGTCGACTATTTCAAAAAAGCCTTACTGGTCCCCTTGAGCATTGATGATGGCAAACTCATTATCACAGCAAGAGATCCTGAGGAACAGCTTGTCTCCATTCAAGAGGTTAAACAGGTCCTCAGAGCCAACGAGGTAGAGACAGTACTGGCCTTCCGAGACGATATCGATGCCTTCTGGGAGCGCATCAAGACCAAATATTACAACAGTGGGATTGCTAAAGAGGATCAGGCCCAATCCTTTGACAAGATCATTGAACTGATAGAAGTTGATGAAAAACGAACAATCAAAGAAAAGGCAGAGGATGAAGAGATTGATGCACGGCCTGTGGTCATGCTGGTGAGCAAGATTATTGAAAACGCGTACTATTCCAATGTCTCGGATATTCACATTGAGCCCTATGGCCTGGAACAGTCCGCAGAGGTACGGTATCGTATTGACGGCACCTGTCTCAATGTTCTCAAGATCCCAAAACTCTATGTAAAACAGGTTATTGCCAGGCTGAAGGTCATGGCTGATCTCAACATTTCCGAGCGACGAAAACCGCAGGATGGCAAAATCAAATTTATCACTTCCAAAGGTAAGACAATAGAGCTGCGGGTGGCAACCATTCCCACAGCCAACAATAACGAAGATGTAGTGCTGCGGGTCCTGGCCGACTCCAAACCTCTGCCGCTGGATCAGATCATTCCCTCCCGTATCCATGTCCCTCTTAAGGAAATTATCGAAAAGCCCTTTGGCATCATCCTGGTTGTCGGCCCCACAGGATCAGGAAAGACCACCACCCTGCATTCGGCCCTGAGCCACATCAACACCCCGGAACGAAAGATCTGGACTGCTGAAGACCCGGTCGAAATCACCCAGTACCGTCTTCGCCAGGTACAGGTCAAGCCCAGCATCGGATTCACCTTTGCCTCGGCCATGCGCGCCTTTCTCAGGGCCGACCCGGATGTCATCATGATCGGTGAGATGAGGGATCAGGAGACAGCCCGGATGGCCATTGAAGCGTCCCTCACCGGTCATCTGGTCCTCAGTACCCTGCACACCAACTCGGCACCCGAGACCATAGTCCGACTGCTGGACATGGGAATCGACACCTTTAACTTTGCCGATGCCCTGCTCGGAGTGCTTGCCCAGCGCCTGGTGCGGACGCTGTGTGAGCACTGTAAAGAACCCTACCATCCTGACAAGGCGGAATATGACCACCTTCTTTCCAACTACGGAGTCTCTTTTTTTGATCATGTCAACATCGCCTATACCGACGACCTCAGCCTTCATCGTGCCAAGGGATGTCCCGAGTGCAATAATTCAGGATACAAAGGCAGGTTAGGCCTCTATGAGCTGATGATTGCCAGTCATACCATCAAAAAACTGATCATTGAGCGGGCCACTGTCAGTGCAATCAAGGAAGAGGCGATCAGCAACGGCATGACCGTACTTCTGCAGGAAGGAATTCAGCAGATCTTTGCGGGCAACACCGACTTCAAACAGGTCATGTCGGTCTGCTCCCAATAAAAGGAATAAGGAATGTATCAATGTTCGAGGGACCAGAGCAGGTCGGCTCCGGTGGCCTCGGCAGTGGCCTCTGTTTTCACCGAGAACCCATATTTCAGTTTATAACGAGCCTGGAAGGTACCTTCGGAGTCGCTCAGCCCCTTGCCATAACTGATAAAGAGATCTTCATAGATCTCTTTGCCCACTACCAGTGAAAAATCAGAGGCTTTGCCCCCGCCACTCAGACTTACATTCAATCCGGTGCTTTCCTCGATATCGTTAAGAAATCCCCCGCCTGTTCCTCCTCCAAGGGTGCCGGCGACTGCACCGAGCATGGAGCCTTCCTTTTCATTGGATGCCGACATATCGTGCCCCACCAATAAATAGGCGAGGATATCGGATTCATCCATGGGGGGATCGGAAAACAGATTCATCTCCATCCTGGAGACACTCCCTGTCACCTGAACGCCGACTGTCATGTCACTCACTTTTTTCCTGGCCCGAACATCGAGCCCCGGATCCTCTATGGATCCGCCCTGATAAAAAACCAAGCCTCTATTGATCTCCAGGCTAGTACCGCTGAAGGTAAAAGTCCCGTCATGGAGATTGAGACTTCCAAGCCCGGTGATTGCCTGCCCCGGATCTTGATTTATCCTCAGTTGGCCATCAAGATTTCCCTTAAGACCAAAGGCATCCACGTCCACCTCATCTCCCAGCACCACAGCAATATCAAGAGACATTGGCAGAGTACCATTTTCCTGTTCACCGTTTGCATCGACAAGAACCACATCCGGAGATGAAGAGACAGATCCCTGGAATCCGGCTGGAGCAATATGGGCCTTGGGTACAGTGACGGTACCGTTCAGGACAATACCCTTCTCCCCATAGATTAAATGAAGATCCGGACTGACCACCGCCGTGTATTCCAAAAGATCCACAGCCGGAAAATCCTTTCCCTTGACTCTAAAATCAGCCTGCCACTTTTTCTGCTGACTCTGCGTAACCAGCCCTTCCACCTTGAGTCTGCCCTCCCCTGAGGCAAGGGTCAGGCCAAGTTTATTCGTCGTTCCATCACCATCAACAACAAGTTCCAGTTCCTGCACTTCAATACCTGTGGCAGCAACTTGAATCATGCCATCCTGGAGAGCCATTTTTCCCTGTACTACCGGCCTGGCAACACTTCCCTGCAGACGGCAGCTACCCGCGAATTGACCTCTTGCCGTTACCATATACCCGCTAAGGGGGGCCAAGGGACTGAGATCCCGTACATTTATCCCCAGCGTGCCATCCAGGGTCATATCCTCCGGCTTACTGAAATCACTGCAATTTCCCACTTCAGTTTCAAGCTCTGCTATACTGCCGTCCTGAAATCTGGTTTTGGCCGTTACTAGTGCCTTACTTTCTTTGAACTGCACCTGAAGATCATTCTCGGTCCAATGCCAGGTGGTTGATTCACCATCTTCATCCTCTGTAATGACAGAAAGATCAGGCACAGAAGCAACGAGTTCTGCATGATCCAACACAGCTCCTTCTCCTGCGGCCACAACCTTTGCGGTAAGAGTTCCATCAAGCTGTTGGGCTAGCAGCTCCCACTCTTCCAGGAGATTCAGAGAAAAGTCCTCCACTCCTCCCTGGAACTGCCAGCCGCCAGCTCCTTGCCATTTGCCCTGCAGTGAGACACGCACCTCATCCTGAACAAGAGACAAGGGATTAATTTCACATTTTTTTTCTGCCAGATACAGGGGAACAGCCTGCTCTGTCTTCCACTCCCCAAATTGATTCGACTGGAGCATGAGCGTAGACAACTCTCCCTGCCATTCCTCTTCCTGCAATCCTCCGGCAAGAGCAAGCTGTAAGGCCCCAAGAGTAGTGGCAAGGGAAAGATCAATTCGGTGCTTCTCCAGGCTTCCCTGTACCTTAAACTGCGCCTTGTCAACGGTTTCCCCTGCCAGGTAAACACCATCGACCTCTACATCAGCTTCAATCTTTCCCTTACTGCTCAAATCTCCGTTTATGACGGCCTTCAGACTCTGCAGCGTATATTCTTCCACCTTGAGATCAGAAGCTGCCAAGGTCATCAACAGGCGCGGTTCCTCACGTTTGCCGCTTACTTTCCCCTGCGACTGAAAAGTCCCACTACTTTTCGGCAAAAGACTCGCCAGGTCATCCGATCCGGCCTGAAACGCAAAATCAAGTTCCCCGTTCGCCTGACCATTTACCTGCAAATGACTGGACCCTGATTGCAGGTGCAATGCATCTACAGTAAGCGTCTTACCGTCAATTCCAGCACTTCCGCTGCCTGTCAGGGGAAAGTCTCGTAATTCCCCCTGCAGGTGATCGATTTTCAAATTCGCAACCAGGTTGCCGGGAGTCAATTTCCCCTGACTGTGGAGAAGTGTATCAATTTTCCCAGGCCACTGAGAGACAAACCGGGAAGGATCCAATTGTTTGCCCTCAAGTTCGACCTGCCAGGAAAAACCATCCGCCCAGCCGATCTGGCCACGACTAATAAGAGTTGCCTGATCAAGGAAGAGACGCAGAGAATGAATGGTCAGGCCAGTATAATTTCCCTGTACTTCCGTACTCACTTGAACCTGTGGATACCCCTCATACCGGATATCTGCAGCCACTGTCCCCCCATAGGTCTGCAGGGTTCCGGAGACCTCGACATCAGTGAGCGCTCCATCAATCGGCAGATCCACTTTCAGATCCTTCAGAGTAAGGTGTTCCGTTTGTACAGAGGCCTTCCAATGCAGGTCATTCAGCAGGTTGGTCAGGTGTCCCTGAACACTTGCCACTGCAGGTGCCTTGGTCTCCACGGAAACATCCAATATGTCCATGTCGCCGTTTGCCCTTACCAACCCGCGAAGATCATTGATACCTGGATCTGTCACTCTCCAATCCCCGCTGAGCTCTAGGGGCCAGGAACCACTGAGCTGCACCTTTGCCTGCAGGTCGCCGCCATAAGCCGGACTATCCAGTTTCAAACGAGAGAGCTGAACATGCTCTTCACGAGCAGAAACCTGGAGGATAAGTTCATTTACGACAAAGGCATCAACACTGCCGGGGAAAAAGATTTCGGCATCCTGCACCTGTAAGTCATCCACGCGCAGGCCAAGGGGTAACTGAATAGGGGGAAGAATAATCGGTGAACTCTCTGTTTTCTCAATATCTTTTTTATCATCATCGTTTTTTGCAAGGCGGACCAGCAATCCTTGAGCCTTCATACGCTGCACATGTAGATCTTTGTGCAAAAGAGCCCCTGGTTTCCAGCTGAAAGTAAATTCCTCAAGTTCGACATAGACGACACCAGCCACATCTACCTGCACCTTCTCCAACTTCCAGCTGGACAGAAAACGACCGTGCACCTTTTCTACAGAAAACAGAGATCCGCTCAATGAATCGCCAAGTCCCAACAGGACACGAAAACCGCTTTCTGTGGCCAGGAGCGAGCAAAAAGCAACAACCAGGAATAAGGGCGGCAGAAAAAACCATAACAGCAGCCGAACACTCTTTTTCATAAATCCGCCCCCACTGACAGATGAACCCGCAAAGGATTGCCATCCTCAGAAAGTGCACTTGCCACATCCAGGCGAACCTGCCCAAAGGGTAGCGTCAGGCGAACACCAACGCCAACACCATGCTTGAGATCCGCTTCGATATCATCCAGGGCATTTCCCACATCATAAAAGGCTGCCATACTCCAGAGGGAGGTCAACCTGCGCTCAATCTCAATACTGCCCTCCACCAGATACTGACCACCGATAACCACCCCAGAGGCATCCTTGGGGCCAAGAGTTTTGTATCCATAGCCGCGCACGGACTGATCGCCACCGGCATAAAAACGCAGGGAAGGAGGGAGTTCGTTAATGGACTCCATGGCAGTAATTCCAATGGTTCCCCGCCCAAGAATACGCCAGTTTTCCACGGGACTTAAAATGGCCTTGCCACTTCCTCGAAACTGGATGAAACTGGTGGTGGAAAGGGCATTTTTATCAGCGCCCTTCACTGATGCACTGAAACGGATACCATTTTCAACGTTCACTCTGTCCTTGGCCAGAATCAGGGTCCAATAGGCGGAGGGCATCAACAAATCAGCGGTACCACTGGTCACCCCCACGGTATAACGCTCATTGCGGTACTCCAACCCTACTCCATACTGATGTTTGGGAGTCTCATGATTGACTGAGAAGCCATATGCTATCATATTGGTCTGGGTATCGTCCCAAGTTTCATCAAGGTACTGTCCAGTCAGGGTCAGCGTATCATAACGGGGATCAAAGACAGGAATATCGTAGTCTCCATTAACGTGGTTATTCTTTTCCGACAATTGCATGGTAAAGGTAGGTTTGTGTCCATAGCGATTAAATAGACGATTTTTCCACTCAAAGCTCCCTCGTACGCCGGTGTCGGTTCCATAACCGATACCAAAACTGTAGCGATTAGGCTTGGCCGGCAGCAGGGAAACCTCTACCGGTATCTTTTCATCCTGTTGCTGAGTAAATTTCGGTTCCACCAAGACCTGGCTGAAGTAGGATGTGGCATAGAGACTTGACTGGAGCCGGTTTAATGACTGAAGAGAATAAACATCCCCTTCCTGATAAGGAATAAAACGATGGAACAGTTCAGGAGTGATGATCTCCTGACTACTGGCAGTCTTGCCAAAATGGTAGAGTGGCCCCGTATCCAGAGAGAGACGAATTTCCGCCTGTCCCTCTTCCCGTTTCACCAGAATCTTATGTTCTGTAAACCGGGCCCGGACATAGCCATGGGCCATTGCCAGGGCCAGAATTTTTTTCTTCCCCGTTTCATAGAGACTGTCTTTGAGGGGCGCTCCCGGCTGCAGGGGAAACGCTGCATGCAGATCCTGTAAAAAAGGACTTTCTCTACCCGGCCCCTCGACTCCTATAGACAAAAAATCCACCAGCACCGGTGCTCCGGCAGTTACCGTGTACAATGCATGCCAGCCCTCATCATTGTTGGTGAGCGAGCTTTTCACCTGGACCGAATAATAGCCGAACGGTGCCAGGGCCTCTTCAATCTCTTTTGGCGACTGCTTATGTAAACTGCGTATTTCCCGGGGAGTGATATCGGGATTTTTCTGTTGAAAAGAGATCTTCAACCGGGCAAGAATATTGGTATTCAACTCACCCTCAACCCCTTCGACGGTTACCGACAGAGGAACTGCCTGACAGACAGAAGCCTGCAGCAAAAAGAACAGCAGCAAAAAGAGGCTTGTGGAACAGCGAGAAAGATGTTTGAGAGAAGGAGTCAACGGATTAAGTCAAAAAAAGTCAAAATTATACCAAAGTTTATAGTCCCTGGCGCACTTTTTAAAAAAGAAAAAGAGTTAAATTCAGGCTTCAGCACAGGGGTAAAATTCGACTATACCACGTTCGAGCATCTCTGAAAAATATTTTCCAGGAAAGATTTCTGCTTTTTGAGATCTGACCTTCTTTCTAAAGAGTGATAAAAACAGATGTCATCTCCTTCTTTTATTATTGAAAAACTCGTCCATGGAGGCTTTGGCCTCAGCCACGACAAAGATGGCAGGGTACTCCTGATAGAAGGAGTAATACCAGGCGAAACAGTGACAGCAAACCTTATCGAAAAAGGAAAAACGCTGAAAAAAGGAACGGCAGCCAAAATCCTGGAACCGTCTCCCCAAAGAATCCCTGCTCCCTGTTCTCTCTACGGGCAATGCGGCGGTTGTGACTTCCAGCATATGCCATACCCTTGCCAGCTGCAGCTTAAAATGGAGATTCTGCAAGAGTTGTTAAAAAGAGCCGGCAATTCCTCCCTGCGCCAGGCAGCAGACACCCTGCTCCTCCCGCTACTGCCATCATCAGAACAATTTCATTATCGGCAACGGATTCGACTGCAGGTGGATGAGCAGCAGGTGGTGGGGTTTCATAGGCGACGCAGCCACGATTGTGTCGGTATTAAAAGCTGCCTGCTGGCCGGACCGGAAATTAATCATTGCCTGCAGGAACTGCTGCCCCACCCCTCTTTTCATCGGCTTCGACCCCACATGCAAGGCATGGAAATCCTCCTCAACCCTGACAGTTCCAAGCTCATACTCCTCATTCATTTTCAACGCAAACCACGTCCAAAAGATATAGAAAATGTACGCAAACTGGTGCGGGAACTTACAGGACTAGTGGTGATCTTTTTGATCGGAGAAAATTTTGCCCTGTCAGGCCCATACTGCGACGAGCAGGAAGAAGACAGGGTCACTCTTTCTTTTACTCTGCCGCCTCTTCCACCCCATACCGACAGGCCCCTTGTCCTCTCCTGGGAGACAGGAGGATTTTGCCAGGTGAACCTGCAGCAAAACATCACTCTCATCAACACCACACTCGATTGTTGCAAGATAACAAAAGAGGAATCTCTCCTGGATCTCTTCTGCGGTATGGGCAACTTTTCTCTTCCCCTCGCGGAAAGAGCAAAATCTGTTCTGGGAATTGAAGGCCAGGCATCCGCCATCCGCAGTGCCCGGAAAAACAGCGATCAAGCAGGACAGGCCAATACGGAATTCAGGAAACGTCCCATCCATCAGGCCTGTGAAGAACTCGTTCAGGAAAACAGAAAGTTCGACTGCGTGGTCATAGATCCACCGCGCCAGGGTGTTCCCGGCCTGGCCGACAAACTTTTCATCCTCTGCCGCAAACGACTGGTTTACATTTCCTGTGACCCGGCAACCCTCTGCCGGGATCTGGGAGAACTCCTTGATCAAGGCTTTAGCCTGACAACACTACAGCCATTAGATATGTTTCCCCAGACGCACCACATCGAGACCGTGGCACTTCTAGAAAAGGTATAGGGGGAATGGACACGTTCAAAGGGTATTGCAGAGCGTAAATAGAAAGCCTCAGTTCTTGAAAAACACGAACACTCATTCTATTTCCCAGCATGTAAATAGCAAATAAATGGCAGAGTGCATTGTTCACAAAATTCATGGCAGAAAGGCAAACTCGATAGGTCAGCCCAGTTTCACTTTCATATAATAGTTGACGCGCCCAAGAATAAAGGAGTATTATCCGCTGACTATGGCAGACTCATTATTGTCACCCATGGCAATGTGTCTTGCATTGCCCACGCTGTTCCTGAAGCGAATCGCTACACAATAGTAAAATAAATTCATTATGTTTTTTTTACGAAACCAGTGTAAAAAAGTCATTAGTGCCGCCGACGAGGTTGACCTTACTTTTTTGCTGTTACGGGTTTTCAGCCTTATCGGCGGCATTGCCTGGCTCTCGATTGTCCCATTTTCCCCAGATGAACAAACCCTCCTGATCAGAGCCCTCATCTGTTTTTCCATATACAGCATCCTTTGCTACGTGGTTATTTTTTTCAAACCGGAACTGTTGAAAAAGGTATACCTGACATCGCTTTTTCTCGATTTGATCTTTCTGTCAAATCTGGTTCATGCAGAAGCAAATTTTGAAAACAGCTTCTTTCTTGGCTATTACCTGCTCATCTGCCTGCACACCATCTACTTCGGCCTTAGCTTTGGGCTGGTGGTCGCCGTTATTTCCGCCAGTTGTTACATCATCAGTATTTTCCCCATGCTTACACAAATCGAGTGGACCGATCTTGCCATGAGAATCGGTTTCCTCTTTTTTATTGCCGTGCCCGTGGGGCTGTTAACAGAGAAAGTAAAACGTGATAAGAAAAAAGTAGAACATTTCAACAAGACCCTTGAAAGCGAGGTGAGTCAACGCACTAACAAGATCGGAGCACTTCTCGATCAAGAGCGATATCTCCGAGAAATCATGGATACGGTTACCCATATCAACAAACTGCTTATTACCGCGCCAAACATTGTCAGTCTGCTGGAAAGCTCCTGCTCCCGGTTCGTGCAACACAGCCACTATGAGTTTTGCTGGATCGGCCTGCTGGAAAACAGCAGAATCCAAACGGTCCACACCTCCGTTCCTACAGGCAACCCTCTTGTTGCCCCGCCCTATGATGTGCACGATGCCGACTGTAGCTTTTACCGAAGCTCTGCTGCCCAATGCGTCAGGGATAATAACACCATAGTACGTGAAATCGACCAGGATCTACCAGATCCAACCCCGTGTCTCAATCCGCAGGAGGTGAATGGGTTCCAAGCCGTCATCAGCCTTCCCCTACGTGCTCACCAATCTGCACGCCCACTCGGAACCCTGACCATCTATACCTGGCGAAAAGAAGGCTTTGATCCGGAAGAAAAGGAGATGCTGGACGAACTGGCGGGCGACATCGGCTTTGCCATTGATTCCTTCAAACAAAGGGAGGAAGTGACAAAACTCACCGCCGAACGCACAGCCAATTACGAAGAGACGATTTTCTCTTTTGCCGACATGATTGAGCAAAGAGATACCTATACGGCCGGTCACACCGAGCGCGTTGCTCAATATTGTGAACTCATTGCAAAAGAAATGGACATTGAGCACAAACAGATACAAATTCTTTACAAGGCCGCCATTCTCCATGACATCGGCAAGGTTGCCACACCGGATTCCGTTCTCCTCAAGCCCGGCAAGCTGACCAGCCTGGATTATGATCTGATCAAGCTCCATGCCTTTGCCGGTTATGAAATGCTCTCAAAGATCAAGATGTACCAGGAATTAGCCGTCATTATCCATCACCATCACGAGAGACACGACGGCAAGGGTTACCCCGACGGCCTGAAAGGGGATGAGATCCCCCTACTCTCCCGAGTCATGGTAGTGGGCGATGCCTTTGATGCCATGACCACCAACCGTATCTATAAGGCAAAGAAAGAACTCCCCGAAGCTCTGGCCGAGCTGCAAACCTTAAGCGGCAGCCAGTTTCATCCTGCAGTAGTCAAGGCAGCGGTCAAGGTCTTGGCCAACGTCAAACTATCCAATTCCATCAATCAGCTCCCGGTAAGTGATCTGGAAAAAAAGAGGTTTTCCTACTTTTTTAACGATATGTTGACAGGCCTTTACAACGAGGATTATCTGAAGATTGTCCTGAACAACCTGGATCTGAATCAATATGCATGCCTACACATGCTGCACCTCTTGAATATGCCGGAATACAACAAGCGTTACGGATGGGCGAGAGGAAATTTGTTTTTTAAGGAGTTGGCCGCCGAACTGCAGGACAGGTTTCCTGAAACCCTTGTGTTCAGAGCCTACGGAAACGATTTTGCCATCATCTCCAAAAAGCATCTAGCCCTTGACAACAAAATGTTCAACTCCTTTGCCTGCATCCGCGTCACCGAGGTCGAGATCGAACTCCACCACGTTGATCTCATGGCTGGAAAGGCATATACCATAGACAAGCTGGAAAGACTGGAAATCCAGGCTCTTAACCACCACCAGCCAAGAACCTATGAGACTCATGCAGGAAATGGAAGCATATCCATTTGATTGCAGTATGTTAGATTGCCCCCGCTAAACGAAGAAAACATTCACTCTTAACTTCTATCCACGTCAGATGCAATATGTAAACACCTGAAGCGTCAACCTGGAAACATTCTTTAATACTAAAATAACATCAAGTAATTTGGTAACTTGCCTCCCCCCGACATCGCTCTGCATGCGACGCTCCCCTAAAAACACTTTCGACAAGCACGTACAGGATATTTCTTCAAGATCACTCCGGCTTACTACAACGGACAGCGACGGCTGGGCTTCAGTAAGGACTTATATTTCCCGATGGAACGATGAAAAGCGTGATTGGGACTCCGTTATCAGAGAAGCTGATACAAGAGATGGGAAACGTGACTATTCGCTCTCCCCCGGTGTCTATCGTCTGACCATGTATTACCGGGAAGCGGACCCTAGTGAAAAACGTGTTATCGAAGGTAGTTCCATCAGTGACCGCCAGGCATCAGCAATCGGACAAGCATTCAGCGGTGGTAATTTACCACCATTAATTTCAACAGGTGGCCCCTTTGAAATCGGAGATGGTGATGGGTACTACGAGGTCGGTGAAAAAGCCCGGTTCAGGATAGATATTCGTGATTCTGATTTCGACAGTGTTGAATTCCTCATCAATGACCGCCTTATCCGGACGTCGTCTCAAGCCGGAAAATTCGAGCAGACCCTCAAACTTTCTGTACCTGGCGATTACAGATTTTCAATGCGTGCAAAGGACAAGAATGGAACAGTAGAGTCTTTTGGAAGAACAATCCCCGTGAACATGCAAAAGGAAAGAGTTTCACAATCTGCAAAACATTTACCCAAAGATTATGGTACCACACAAGCTGCAAAAAAATGCCCTCAGTGTGGAAAAGAATACCATGAAGATATCGCATTTTGCCCACAAGACGGCAACAAGCTTAACATGGTATCACGCATTGTCCACGGCGCTCTGAGTTATGATCGAAAGTGGTGTTTGAGGGAGCGATGCAAAAATAAATGACGTATCCTGTTGGAATAGTTCACCACAAACTAAATTCCAACAAAAAGAGGATACGTCATGAGTAAGAATAAAATTGTTGAGCTTAAAAAG
>JAQYVF010000173.1 GCA_030145625.1 Desulfocapsa sp.
AATCGTTTTGATCGGGAAGGAATCGAGAATCCCTGGCCTCACACCAAACACAATTTTTGAAACAAGCCAGAAATTTTAACAGATATCGTTAGCTAGACCGGATGCTCACTTTGCTTTATAGTGGTTTTTCGGCAGAGGGCCTGACCAGGAACGATCCCTCGATAGGTAGCTTCAGCCTGCTTAATAATAAAAAATAAAAACATGAGTGCTTCATAATTGATACTGAAGTAGTGGATTGTACCATGGTAAGCACATTCTTCTTTTGGTGGGAAATATGATTTTTTCTTCAAGTTCCCAAAATACCATCAAGAGAAGATAAGATTGCCACATCGAATATCTGATAATATTTAATAACTCAAACTTAACCCTTCTGTATCTCCGGTTTTGACTTCTCGTGATTGGAGACCATCGACCACACTTTGTATTCTGAAGAGAATCAGGGCGTATACGTAACAAGTCCAGTTTTTTATTTTAAATTAGTTTGTTATCTACCAGTCTTTTCTCTGGTTTAACCATACCACTGGCAATTTTTATAATTTCTCATTTATTATAGTACTCAGCAATAAGCTCATTAAATGTTTCCTAGAAATTTATGACAGCAACCTAGGAATTGGCTTATTCAAGTTCAATCTTATTTCTCTCTACATACCTCTTCCATTTTTTCCATTCTCTTTTGGGAACATTCGCTTTGAGTAATTTTTTCGCATCACTTATTGTAATTGTTTTCGCAATCCAACGTGCATCAGTACTATTAAATCCAAATTTTACCCATTGGCTTGCTTCCTCTGGAGAAATTTTCGCTTTTTTATAGTCTTTCCAGTAATTAGGAGGTATACCACTTTTTTCCCATTCCTTAGCATTAAACGGAGAAAATTTTAATTGGCGATATTTTTTTATCAACTTTGGATCTGAAATGCCAACATCAAACCACTCATTAAGTACCACAAGGGGGAGTCCATCTTTTTTTAATGTTCTAGCTTTTACAAGGCTAATCCTGGCTTCTTTGTATTTTTTGACTTCATCAACAGTAAATTCTTTGTGCCAGGTAATTGCAGAATCAAAAGTCATCAAACTTAACCATTCTTTTGCTTCATTTAAATTATCTGTAAAACTGTATCCCATATCGATTTCGCAAATTTGCCTAACATCAACATACCCCAAATTCGACCACTCCATTGCTTCAGAGGCAGAAATCCCATTTGCTTTCAATTTAATCCACATAGAAACCCGAGATGTACATTCTCCGTCTTCAAAATGGGAACAAAAATTGGTTTTCGAGTAATTAACAGCTTCCACATATGAAATACCCAAAACTTTCATTTTGAAATAGATGGAACCTATCTGACCATGAGATGCCTCGGCAGAAACCAAAAAGTTCCACCATTGTTTAATAATATTTAAATTATTTATGTCCATTCCAGAATAAGCTAGCTCTAATATATCTTGAGTGAAAGGATATTCGTTTGGCTTCTCAACAAGGTCTAATTCATTAATATTTTTATATGTGGAGTAATAAATACCTGCATTTAATAAATCATCACCCAATTCTTCTCGATTGAAAACGTTAGTGAAATTATCGCCAGAAGCTTTTGAAACATGCAAGGCATACTTTGTTTTTATCTGACCAAAGAGACTATTTGAACCAAATAGAACTCCTTGTTTTGCATCTAACAAAGCAAACAGTTGATTATCCCAAAATATCCAGTTATGACCATGGGTTGGGCTTGAATACACAGTAAGTCCTGGGGTATTAAAAAAGGGATACTTAGTCGTTAAATAATTAGTGACATATAGCTTGTCATATGGATCAGCAATTTTATTATATCTGACATCAGAAATCACATTATCTGAAGTATTAAATATATTAATGTAATTACATTTCCCAGGCTTCCTTCGTTCTGGATTCCACCAAGCCGCAGGCTTGTTTACAACCTCAACCAGTTTTTTTGGGGAAATCCCCCATGGTATTTCAACCCCTTCATAATTTAAGACGTTGGCATCTGATGTTTTATCAATTAGTTCAGGACTCCAAGCAGCAACAAAATAATTTGGATACAATGAAAAAAACATAACTAGAACAAATAACTTTTTAAAATTCATATTATTCCCGAAGAATAGGTAACAAACCATGAAGAATTTGTTGCTTGTGTGTTACAAACATGAACAATCTTTAGTTGAGAAAGGATAAATAAAGCCTCTCTATGAAATATCCCACCCCAACTAGTTAATATCACAGAAGATGCAAAGTAAAAAAATTGGATCAGTTTTCGGGGGGGCAGGTCAGCTGAGGTTGAGCTTAGTCTTGCTAATCGCAATCTCCTACCGATTGTACCACAACTTTAACTTTCTACTGTTTTCCTACGAATAAAGTCTGTAAGTGCTGCCTCAGTTTTACATTGACCTCATATAGTCATAGTAGATAACATTACCTTATGGCACAAGACAACAAATACAGAGACGATTTTGACACGGACAAACTTAATAATGAGATTATCCGTGATGAGATAAAACGAGTCTTCAAGAAATATTCTCATGATTATGTTTCCAAACTCGAAGAACTGGGTTTTGAATATTATGATGATGAGGAGGAAGACATTGAAGAACAGGAAGAAGCCTTAGCCAAACCAAAAAATCCAAATCAAGAATACTTGGTTCGTTGTTTTAAGGGAGATATCGCTCTTGGTGATGGGGCTGTTGCCATTTTTCTTGAAGAACGAAATAGCAGCACACCGAACTATCCTCTACTTAGGAAATACTTCAAATCCGCAAATAAAAATCTTTTGTCCATAATTATTCATGGGCTGGAACTTGATCCTCTCTCAGACGAGCTACTCTCTGATCTAGCCTATTTTCATGGGTTTCAAAACCAGTTAAATTTACTAATCAAATACTATTCTCAAGCCTGTGAAAAACAACCGAATCTTGACGCATTCACAGAACTTGCCAAGGATTTTTATGAGGCAGTGATACTAGACGGATTCAATGCATATTATGCACTTCGGGATTTATTTAATACTGGTACAGACAGGCGTAAAATTGTGAACTTTTTGGTTGAGGTGTCAGAACAGGAAGAAGACGATGCGATGAAAGACCTATTGTTTTAATTGTGTCTCTTACCAAACGATAGCAAGGACGAGGAGCGTATTCCCCGTCCTTAATAACAACTCTATCCGTATAGTCTATCCACCTGATCGCCTCAGTGTCGTTTACTTTGCCAAGATAGAGTTGTGTAGTGGACAAGTCTGCATGCCTAAGGATAACTTTGCTGACGATCTCAATGGAGGTTCCAGACCTTGAAGCATAGGTGGCTGCATGTCGCCTCAAGTCATGAGGCCGTAATTCAATGTTTACGAGTTTACCTGCTTTCTTAACCATCGACCAAGGAGCAACATAAGAAATTGGGAAGATTCGCTCATCGGAGCCGATTTCATTGTCTTTTACGTAGTCGGTTAACCTTATCAATAATTTCTGTGGAACATAAACCACCTCACCAGATCTTCCACTTTTCGGATTCTGGATATCACATGGCCTGAGGTTTAGAACTTCACCAATTCTCATGCCGCCCCTGGCCATAAGCTCTATTGTTATTCTGTTGCTGATATTCATAGTACGAAAGATTATCTCATCAACTACCTCTTTATCTACAATTTGCCATTGAATTGCTTGTGGGCGCTTGAATATTTTTTTTTGGAATTTGCTTTGTGATATTGCAGATGGAAATCGACAGCTTGTTGAACTTTCATGATGTACCTCCAATAGGTTGGAAAATTTGTGAGAACCGCCGACAGTTTATGATGTCAGATGTTTGTAGGTGATAACCAGGTGGAAAGAGACATAGGGCATATCATCAAGAAACATCTTAAGTTTCAGCTTGTCTCTCTCTAGTTGACCTTACCACTGGTAATCCTGTTTGACTTTAAGACGCCTCATTCATAGACTGACATAAGATTATAGCGGAACTTTTTACGACAAACCGTTAGTTAGGGAAATTCTTAAATACCTGTGGTTGCCAATGGCAATTCTCTTCTATTTTCCAGTCAAATCACCTCCTCTGAATAAAATATATTTTCTTGATTTAATGATGTGCTTTTTGATAAGGTTTTGACATTGCAGGGTTGCACGAAGTCATCAAAAATTACTGGTTATAGGAAAGAGGCATTACCTGTTCCTCTATAATCGTGCTTGTTGTATAGGGCTGTGTTTCATTGCTACGAATCCATCACAAAAGGGAACTAAATGAAAGCTATAACTAGAGAATGTCGTTTTTTTTGTTATGTAGTGTTTGCGATGGGATTAATAGGGACATTTTTCCCAATGCAAATATCCGCAAAAGAAAATGAATGGAGTACTCAGCAAGTAGTGCTGGGCGAAAAAGATTGGAGCATAAGAAGCACTTCAATAGCTCTAGATAGCAAGGGTATCCCTCACATCAGTTACCATGACAGCAATAGTGGCAAAGTTAAATATGCTAGCTTTAATGGCGATAACTGGGATGTCAAAATTGTGGATTCTGTACTTATTAATGACGTAGGCAGTACATCCTTGGCATTCGATCAAAACGATATTCCCCATATCAGCTATTACGAAGGTACCAAACATCTACTCAAATATGCGTATTGGACAGGTTCTGCATGGCATACTGAAGAAGTATCACCACCGGCAAGTAATGGGCGGGATTCGTCGATAGCTATAGACAGCAACGGATATCCTCATATTAGCTGGTCAGGATCAGGATATAATTTTATGTACAGTAGGTGGACAGGGTCAACATGGGAAACGACACTCATAGAAAATGATGGAAGAAAAAATTCTTTAGGCCTTGATAGCAATAACTTTCCTCATATAAGCTATTTTGTCGCCGGATCTACTAATTCCCTGAAATATGCTACATACAACGGAAGTAGTTGGAATACAACAACAGTTGACTCACCATCTCCATCTGATTTTTTCGGCTACAGAAACTCACTCGCTATGGACAGTAACAACTTACCACATATAGCTTATTGTGTAGAAGGCACTGGGGGGAATCCACACAGCATTAAGTATGCAAAATGGAATGGTGCAACTTGGGAGAAGGAAATGATAGTATCTTCTCCCACGGTACCCTGTGGTTCAGTTGCATTATCTTTGGCCAAGGATATTCCTCATATTAGCTACACTACTTCATCTGGTGGTTCATTACATTATTTACAATGGAATGATACGAGTTGGGCAAAAGAAACTATTGATGAAGAGGAGGTTGGGGATGTATCAATGTCTCTAGATAATAATGGATGCCCTTATATTAGTTATGTTGCAGTTGGTGGACTCAAATACGCCAATAAGTGCAATAGTTTTCCATGGCCTATGTTTCTGCCAGCT
>JAQYVF010000102.1 GCA_030145625.1 Desulfocapsa sp.
TCACAGATGCTGTGCCTATTGGAACTCCTTGATCTTTGTTTCCTAAATTTCCAGGGTATTACGTCAGCCCTTCAATAATATCAGGATTCGATTAACAGGTTGCCATGAAGGCAACAAAACAACCTTAAACTAGCGCCATTCTGGTCTGCCCCCTATTTCCCTTTGGAACCTGCCCTTTTTATGCGACTCTCTCCCACCTTGCCAGAAGTATTTTCTCAATTTCAACAATCAGCAAAACAGGCATCGAAATCATTATTATCCTCAGCCAATCCAAAACAGAAATCGGCGCCGAGTTAAAAAGTGTCTGCATAACTGGCAGGTAGGTATATAGCAACTGGGCACCTATAACTGTCAGCACTGCCATAAACACCGTTTTGTTCGCAAAAAAACCTCCAGATTTCCAGATGTTGGTCTTCAGGGATCTGCTATTAAAGAGATAAAAGACCTCGAACATTACCAGGGTATTTACGGCAATGGTCCTCGCCTGGTCGATCTGGGCCCCGTGCATCCTTTCCCACAAGAATAGTCCGAAAACTCCTATCACGAGGAGCAAGGAAACGAACAGGACCCTCCAGACCAGAAAATATGATAGCAGCGTTTCACTTGGGTCCCGAGGGGGGCGCTCCATTATCCCCTCTTCAGCCGGTTCAAAGGCCAGGGTAAGTGCCAGGGTAACAGCCGTAATCATGTTTACCCATAACACCTGTGCTGGAGTTATGGGCAACAATTGTCCGGACAAAATTGCTGCGATGATTATTCCAGCCTCCCCTCCGTTCGTCGGCAGAATGAATGTTATCGCCTTCCGGATATTGTCGTAGACCGTCCTTCCCTCTTTCACTGCCTGCACAATAGAAGCAAAATTATCATCTGCCAGCACCATCTCGGCCGCTTCCTTGGATACCTCCGTACCTTTGATACCCATGGCCACTCCAACATCTGCTCGTTTGAGCGCAGGTGCATCATTCACTCCATCACCTGTCATGGCAACAGATTCGCCTGCTTTCTGGAGTTCCATGACAAGTCTGAGTTTGTGTTCCGGGCTTACCCGGGCGAAAATATTGTTCCTTGTTGCCGCAAGGCTGAGATCGTTATCTTCCATCCTGTCGATCTCTTCCCCGGTCACCACCCCGTTCTGGTCATCAATTCCGATCTGTCTGGCAATAGCCTGGGCAGTTACCGCATGATCCCCTGTGATCATCTTGACCTTGATCCCGGCCGTCTGGCATAACTTTATCGCCTCTATAGCATCAGGCCTTGGTGGATCTATAATTCCAAAAAGCCCCAGTAACGTAAGTCCACCCCTGACATCATTAAAACTGAGATCCCTCTGGTCAGATTCCGCAGGCCCGAAGGCAACAGCGAGCAATCTTTGCCCCCGATCAGCGATCCTAGTTATCGCCTCATGCCAGTACTTTGAGTTGATCGGCAAATCTTCCCCGTTTCTTCTCTCCCTGTCGCACATTGCAATTATTCGCTCTGGAGCACCCTTCACATAGATGAACCCATGATGTGCATGATCATGGTGCAAAGTTGCCATGAACTTATGCTCCGATTCAAAGGGAATAATGTCCGTTCTTGGATAGCTCTCTTTCTCCCTTTCAATATTAAGGTTTGCCTTTAAGGCGAAGGTTAGCAGTGAACCTTCTGTGGGATCGCCATGCAATAGCCAGCTAGCCCCGTCCTTTTCAAGCTCGGAATCATTGCATAATGCCACACCTCTGGCCATCTCTAGTATGTCCGGATGTTCATCAGCTGATATGTCTTTACCCTTTATACTAAAACCTCCATGGGGATCATAGCCGCTTCCGCCGACCAAAAACTCATTATCGGCGGTCAGAATTATCTGAACCGTCATTTCATTTTTGGTCAGAGTGCCGGTCTTGTCAGAACAGATCACGGTTACCGAACCCAATCCCTCAACCGCCGGCAATAATCTGATAATGGCATTTCGTTTTGCCATTCGCTGTACTCCGATCGCCAGGGTGATAGTGATAATGGCGGGCAATCCTTCAGGAATAGCCGCTACCGCCAGACCGACTGCGGCCAGGAACATTTCCGCCACCGTATTATTACGAACTAGAACACCGAACAAAGCGCTGGCCAGAGCCAAAATAAAGACCGCACCAGTCAGTTTTTCTCCAAAGTCAGCTATCTGCCGCAACAGTGAAGTAGTGATAGGCTTAACCGTAGCCAGCATTTGGCTGATCTTACCCAGCTCGGTTTTGTCACCAATGGCCACGACCACGCCCGTAGCCTGTCCGGAAGTCACCAGAGTTCCTGCATAAGCCATTGACTTTCGATCACCTAAAACAACACCATCGTCGACAGGTTTGAAATCCTTTTCAACGGATAATGACTCCCCGGTAAGAGCGGATTCGTCCACCCGTAACTCCTTAACCTTTACCAGCCTAAGATCGGCGGGGATCTTATCTCCGGACTGGAGTAAAACAACGTCGCCAATGGTGACCCGATCAGCCTCAATGGTTTTGCGCCTACCACCCCGCAACACCGCCGCTTGAAGAGAAAGGATACCGCTTATAGCCTCTAAAGCTTTTTCAGCCTTCCCCTCCTGGATAAATCCTATGAGAGAATTGACAACTACCACCCCAAATATGACCCCGGTATCTACCCAGTGCTGAAGAAAAGCCGTTACAAAACCGGCACCCATCAGGACATAGATGAGGACATTATGAAATTGCAGAAAAAAACGGACCAGCGGACTACGTTTCCTTGGCGGAGTCAACCTGTTGGCGCCATGTTCCTGATATCGTTTATCCGCCTCCTCCGGTGAGATACCTTCGACACTTGTCGCCAATTCAGAAAATACTTCGCCTGTTTCCTTGGAATACCAACTAATATGGGAGGAATTCTGTTGATTGTTCAATTTATATGCCTCCATGTATTCAATAACAAATTGTACTTCGTCATTTTAGTCCTAGGAACCTGATGCAGTTGTGTGATCATGCTTTAAACAATGATTTATTAAATCATTGTCATGTTGGGAAACTCAACAAAACATCTGGAAATTTCTCTGGATACCAGCAAAACGATATTCATTCATGTATGGGATGCATCAAGTTATTATCCAGAAACTTGATATCATGCGCCGTATGAGTGATATCCAGTTTCCTGACATCACTCACTCTAATATATTGATAAGGCCAGTGGCAATCTTAAACGTATTGCACCAAACGCAGGTTGACATATTTCCTGATTCTGTCAGAATGTATCCAAACAGATTTTTGGGGTTGTCAGATCAGGTCTGAATTATGACAGAGAATCAAATTTTCTTTTTTCTCTTAAGGCTCTGCTCCTCCATGTTACGCAGCTCCAGATTCAGGGCCTCCATGGAGAGAAAAATCTCTCGCAGAGAGATACCAAGAGAGGCAAGAAAGAGAAAGAGACTGGCAGCAAAGATAACCTGACCCAGTTGAATCCAACCGGCAAAGAGGACCAGGATACAAAAGACGCAGAGAAAAAGGCCACCCACTCCGCAGGCCTGCATGTTGCGAATCAGAACCACCCTGCGGCGAAGGCTGGCGATCTGGGCCAGCAGAATTTCGTCCGGCTGATCATGATAACGATCATGCAGATTTCTGATCCTTGAACCAAGAGCGAGAAAACGGTTGGTATAGGCCACCAAAAGAAAAGTGACCGCCGGAAACAAAAGAGCCGGGGTTGTGATCGTGATCTCCATCTCTTCCTTACTGGTTATTACTCAGGTCTTATAAATCTTCGCGTTATTGAAAGAATAAAAGCTTACAGGATCTGTTCCAGAAACCTTTGGGTACGCTTATGCTCAGGGTTATCAAAGAATCGATCCGGAGGGGCAACCTCCACTATTTTTCCTTCATCCATGAAGACCACACTATCCGCGACCTCCCTGGCAAACCCCATCTCATGGGTAACCACCACCATAGTCATCCCCTCTCTGGCTAAGGTCACCATAACCTCCAAGACCTCACCAATCATCTCTGGATCCAGAGCCGAGGTGGGTTCGTCAAAAAGCATGATCTTTGGATTCATTGCCAGGGCCCGGGCAATGGCCACCCGCTGTTGCTGTCCTCCCGAGAGCTGCACCGGATAACTTTCTGCCTTATCGACCAACCCCACCTTTTCCAGGAGCTCCATGGCATGCTGTTCCGCCTGTGCACGGGGCGTTTTTTTCAGTTTGATTGGAGCCAGGGTCAGGTTATCAAGAACACTCTTATGACGAAAGAGGTTAAAACTCTGGAAGACCATGCCCAGCTCTGCCCGAATACGGTTGATATCACTAGCCGAATCATTGATATCACGGCCATCCACTACGATGGAGCCGGAACTGATGGTCTCCAGACGATTGATGGTTCGCAAGAGAGTGGACTTGCCAGAGCCGGAAGGACCAATGACTACCACTTTCTGTCCAGCATCAACATTTAATGAGACATCATCCAAGGCCTTGAAGGTACCAAAGGATTTATGCACCTTTTGAATCGAAATAATGGGATTATCGGCGTTCATAATGACTGAGTCGGTGTTCCACGTTGCTGAGAATTTTAGAAAGAATAAGGGTGATAACCAGGTAGATCAGGGCAATCATGGTATAGGTCTCGAAATACAAAAAAGACTCCGAGGCAAACTCACGCCCACGACGCAGGATATCAGACACGGCGATAATAGAGACCAGGGAGGTATCCTTAAGCAGGGCAATAAACTCGTTGCCCACAGGCGGCAGGATAATACGCCAAGCCTGGGGCAGGATCACATAACGCATGGTCTGAGAGCGATTAAAGCCCAGCGACAAAGAGGCCTCTGTCTGCCCATCATCAATGGAGAGAATCCCGGCCCGGAAGACTTCACCCATATAGGCACCATAGCAAAAGCCCATGGCAACGATGGCCGCAACCATATCCGGCACCCGAACCAGATGTCCCAGAGCAAAATAGATATAAAAAAGTTGAACCAGGAGCGGGATTCCCCGAATCACCTCAATATAGGTGGAGGCGACCAGGTTAAAAAAAGTGTTTTTGGAAATACGGCCCAGTCCGGCAATAAGACCAAGGACCAGAGCCAGGCCAATGGAGGCGAAAGTAACCTGGAAGGTTACCACAATGCCGTCCGGCAGAAACTTGATGATATCCAGATATGGGTCTGGCCTGAAAATCAGGAGATAGGCAATGATACCAAGGGTCCCAAAAAAGGAAATCCGCCAGGCAGTAAATAAGCCCTTGTCTTCAGGATCGGGTATGGCAGCGCCATCGCCCACATCTATCACTACATGTTTATCTCTCATATTCGGTAAACACTAACACGTTTAAAAAGCAAGGAATGTACTCACTCAGCACAACTTCAGATATAGTACCCCCTTGAGATAACCAGAACAACGGTGTACTGCTGAGTAATTACTTGAAAACAAAAATCCGGGTGGCTCCAGAAAGAAGCTTCACCCGGACCAAAGTGTGAGTTATACTCCTCTTACTGACTAATCCACTTGTGCTGCATTTCCTGGACATAACCGGTCTTACTGACAGATTCAATACCCTTATTTAACAGATCCAACACCTCTTTATTGCCTTTTTTGACGGCAACGCCATAATACTCCACCTCACCAGTCTCTATAACGGTAGCAATCTTCAGGGTGTCCTTGTACTGATCCATGGCATAGTTAGCGGCAACCGGATCATCACAGACAACGGCTGCAATACGACCCACGTTAAGATCTTCCATGGCCAACCCTACCTCGTCATACGATTTGGGCTCAACCCCTTCAGCAGCCTTAATAGCAAAATATCCGGTTGTACCGATCTGCCCACCCACCTTCTGTCCTTTCAGATCAGCAAGGCTCTTGACATGAGAGTCTTTGGCTACGATCAACGCCTGACGGACCTTAAAATAAGGGGTAGAAAAGTCCATAACCTTCTGACGTTTTTCGGTAATGGAAACAGAGGAACAGACGGCATCATACTTGCCGGCAGCCAGGCCTGCAAAAATACCATCCCAGGCCACATTCTTAAATACGGCAGTAAAACCTGCAGCCTTGGCCGCAGCGGTCATATAATCTATTGAATAGCCGACGACCTGTTTGTCACTGTTAACAAATTCCATGGGCGGCCAGGTTGCATCAACAGCGAAGATAATAGTTTTCTCCGCCATGGCTGAACTCCCAACACAGAACAACATTGCCAGGGTCAATACGATTCTTTTGAACATGTTTTCTCCTTTCTAAATTGGTTAACAGCCAACAGAGGTAGTCTGCAGGCCCTATTTATGGATTTGATAATAAAAACCGATACCACGAACCCCCACATGGTAGCAAGGGAATTTTCTACAGGAAGTCAAGGTGGTGAAAATTTCTTGACCTCTTTTTTATTACGACTAGAATGTAACGGTGTGGAGACACGTTATATTTCTCAATCCCCCTAATTTTCCATGTTCAGGAACGAGGTCCCTCTATGAACCCAATGATCAGATCTGCACTTGTAACTACGGCAATCCTCACCTCCTTTGCCCTACTCGGCACGGGCTGCAGTAAAAAAACCGTACTCCCTCCGGATTCTTCTTCCACCGGCTCTGATATGTCCGGAGGAACCAATATCAACTACCCTGCCGCGGACAGTCCCTACTCCGAGAGCGGGTTAGCCGGAGAAGAACCCATGGACAGCAATGATGGGCAGGCAATAGGAAACCTCTCCATTAACAGTGAACAAAATGTGCAGTCAGAGGAATACCGGCGTACCCACGGTCGTTCCTCAGTAACCTTCAGTCCCATCTATTTTGAATTTGACCAGGCTCGAATCTCAACCGACATGCAGGCTCTCGTCTCCAACAATGCAGACTACATGAAAGATAACCCGGGTACTGTTATTGTTATCGAGGGAAACTGTGACGAGAGGGGGACCAATGAGTACAATCTGGCACTGGCTGAACGACGAGCCATTAATGTCAAAGAATACATGGTAAACCTCGGTATCCTCCCCCAACGAATCCGCACCGTCAGTTATGGTGAAGAACGCCCCCTCTTTACCGAATCCAGCGCACAGGACTGGGCTCAGAACAGACGGGCCGATTCCATTCTCGAGTAATGATCACCATCCAACACAAAAAAGGGGTTCGGAAAGTACTTTCCGAACCCCTTTTTTTATTCCACCACCAACAACTGAATATCCAGCGACCTGGTGAAGAATCAGTTTTACACAAAGACAAACTTTTAGGAAATTCACTGAAACAGGATTCCCACAACATAATATAAAGCCTCCAATAAACTCTTACCCAATCACCTTCAACATAGCCCTGGTAACCTCATCAATGGTCAGTACTCCTGTATCAATGACCAGAGCATCCTTTGCCTTGCAAAGGGGAGCAATGGAACGGGCCTGATCATCCCGATCCCGCTTGACTATCATCGCCAGAAGTTCCTGCTCATCCACACTCTCTCCCTTTTCGCGAAGCTGTTTCGCACGCCTCTGCATCCGCACCTCCGGATCGGCATCAAGGTAAAATTTCCAAGCAGCCAAAGGGAAAACTACGGTCCCTGTGTCCCTTCCTTCGGCAACAATCTCTCCTTTTTTTCCTAGCTCCTGTTGCATGTGTGTCAATTTTTCACGAA
Organism: Desulfocapsa sp.; assembly: GCA_030145625.1. Taxonomy (GTDB): domain Bacteria; phylum Desulfobacterota; class Desulfobulbia; order Desulfobulbales; family Desulfocapsaceae; genus Desulfocapsa. The sequence goes on from JAQYVF010000102.1 coordinate 7,586, forward strand.
CAACAGGGAGTGCCGAAACCCGGGAGGCTATCATGGACATTTCCGGACTGCGAATCTCCCGACTCACATCTCGACCGTCCAGGACTACCCCCACATCATCATTTTCTTCTTCAGCAGGGAGAAGATCAAGTCTAACACTATCCAGACAGGTACGAAGGGCAGACTCATCATCCAGATCAAGACCTGCTTCTTTGAGTTTCAACCCCACTGCCCGATACATGGCACCTGTATCCAGGTAAGTAAAAGAAAGTGCCTGGGCTACCCTGCGGCTGATGGTCGATTTCCCCACCCCGGAAGGCCCGTCAATGGTTACAATCTTCTGTTTATGAGACATAGCCCAACTCACCAAGACAGTGGTCCAGTGCCCTAATAAAACGATAGTTCTCCTCATCCGTTCCCACGGTAATGCGAATGACATTGGAAAAACCGTAGGGCTTCATAGATCGAATGATCACCCCTTGATAGAGCATGGCTTCATACAGAGCAGCGGCATCACCTTTGACATTGATGAGAAAAAAATTAGTCTGGGAAGGATAAGTGGTACACCCCATCTTTTCCACTTCTTTTCGCAGCCAGAGCATGCCTTCCCTGGTTCCCTGCAACGTTTTCTCGTAAAACTCAGTATCACCTAGAGCTGCTATGGCTGCCACCTGGGCCAGCTGATTCACATTAAATGGCTGCCGTACACGATGCAGATAACTTGCAACCTCAGAAGCCATCAAACCATAACCGACACGTATACCTGCAAGACCGTAAGCCTTCGAGAAGGTACGCAGAACCACAACTCCGCAGCGTCCCTTGGAATTCCGGATAAGAGAATACGCATCCACCTGCATTTCGGGGTCCATAAAATCCACATAAGCTTCATCCAGGACCACAATAACCGATTCCGGTACGTTACTGAGAAAAGTATAGAGGTCTCCCGGAGAAATGGCCGTTGCTGTTGGATTGTTGGGATTATCCAGAAAAATTAGGCGGGTATTATCAGTGACATTTTCCAGGATCCCTTCCAGGTCGTGGTGCATATCCTTTAAGGGAAGAATCTTGTTCACTCCGCCTCTAACCTGAACCACCTTCTGATACATGAGAAAAGAAGGATGGCTGGTGATAACCTCCCCATCTTTTTCAACGTAGGCCTTGACCAGGAACTCTATGATCTCATCAGAGCCATTACCTATAACCACCTCATCCGCAGTAAAACCAAATTTTTCTGCAATGGCCTGTACCAGGTAATAATTTGAGCCATCTGGATAACGATGGAGATTGGTCAGGGCTTCACGGATGGCCTCTATGGCCTTGGGAGAAGAGCCCCAGGCATTTTCATTGGAGGCCAGTTTGATGGAATTACTCACCCCATACTCCCGCTCCAGTTCATCCATGGGTTTTCCGGGAGGATAGGGAACAATGGATTTGATATACTCAGGAACCTCTATTTTCACCTTATTTTTCCTTTATGAGTGTAACCGTTCAGATTAAGAGATTGAGAACTGAAAAGTGACAGTTGAATAAGAAAAGCACGTTAACCGATATCTGGACACCTGTTTCCCAAACCAGTAGCCAGTTCCAGGTTGTAAGCTACCCGGAAAAGGGTCTCCTCACTAAAGTGGGAGCCCTGCAACTGAATACCGATGGGCAAGCCGTCACTATTAAAGCCACCAGGTACAGAGATCCCCGGGATACCTGCAAGATTGGCGGAGATTGTCAGAATATCGGAAAGGTAGAGGGCCAGGGGATTATCTGCGTGGACTCCACGTTTCCAGGCAGGCGTTGGGGTTACCGGAGAAATAATCACATCACAAGACTCGTAAGCCTTTTTAAAATCATTAAGAATAAGCGTCCGCACCTGAGAGGCCTTTTTATAATAGGCATCATAATATCCGGAAGATAAGGCATAAGTGCCAATCAGAATGCGCCGCTTGACCTCATCGCCTAGCCCATGGGAACGGGTTTCCCGATACATATCGATAAGTGAATCTGCGTTCGGATCACGATACCCATAAGCCACGCCATCATAGCGAGCCAGATTGGAACTGGCCTCTGCCGGGGCAATCAGATAGTAGACAGCCACCCCATACTCGGTATGGGGAAGAGAAATATCCACAGTCTCAGCCCCTGCCTGTTTGAGGATTTCGATGCCGTTTTCCACCACACGGGCCACCTCCGGATCCAACCCTTCACCAAAGTACTCACGGGGAATTCCCACTCTCAGTCCTTGCAGTCCCTCGGTGAGAGAGGCTGTGTAATCCGGTGTCGCCCGCTGTATAGAGGTAGAATCCCGCCTGTCATAGCCTGCGATACCATTCATCATCATGGCACAGTCAGTCACGTTTCTGGTCAAGGGTCCTACCTGATCGAGGGAAGAAGCAAAGGCCACCAGGCCATATCGCGAGACACGACCATAGGTTGGTTTCATCCCCACCACACCGCAGAGCGATGCCGGTTGCCGAATTGAACCTCCAGTATCCGACCCAAGAGAGCCAAGACATTCCATAGCTGAAACAGAAGAAGCTGAACCACCGGAAGAACCACCAGCCACATAGCCTTTTTTCCACGGATTTTCAGGAACCTGAAAGGCACAATTCTCCGAGGTAGATCCCATGCCAAATTCATCCATAGCCACCTTGCCAAGGATGACAGCCCCCTGAGCCTTCAGTTTTTCAATGACCGTCGCATCATAGGGGGGAATAAAATTTTCAAGAATTTTGGATCCGCAGGTGGTGGTAACACCCTTGGTGCAGAGGAGGTCCTTGATTGATAAGGGAATACCACAGAGGGAATCTCCATCCCCACTACCAATTTTTCTGTCTGCCTCATCGGCCTGTTGCAGGGCCTCTTTCTCAGTAACCAGAAGAAAAGAGTGTAACTCACTATCCACTTCTTTTATACGATCAAGACAACTGACCGTGAGCTCACGAGACGAAAGACTTCCACCGTCCAGTTCAGCCCTCGCCTGACCTATTGTCAGTTCAAAAGGATTCATTATTATAACGCCTCAAAATAAAAAAAAGGCCCCAGGGCCTTAAAATTTTTTCACTACAGGGTACCTTGAAAAATTAGAATTTTCGTTCAAGATCGAGGCATGAGAAAAATTTCACCGCAGGCATATACTTGATATCCCGAAGATAAAATTTTTCTCATAACGAAGAGTTTGGGCGAAAAGGCAATTTTGCAAGGTGGCCTACAGTTACCATCAGAACATGTAAGCGATTACATATTAAATAATACGGGGAACTACAAAAGCCTCACCGTTCTCATTTGGTCCATTGGCCAAAGCCTCCTCACGGGAAAGGGATTCTATCACCTCATCTTCCCGGAAGGCATTGTTTATTGAAAAGGCATGGGTAGTCGGCACCACACCTTCTGTGTCCAACTCATCAAGCTTAGCCACGTAAGCAAGAATATTGTCCAGCTGTCCTGTCATTCTCACCAGTTCTTCCTCGCTCAGATTCAACTTGGCAAGCCTGGCCACATGTTCAACTTCTTCACGCGTTATCTTCATAGATCATCTTTTAAATATAGTATTGAGTAATGGTTCCAGTCAACAGGCAGAAGGATTATCAATACAGCTGATGCCAATATCACCTGCCCGAATATAAACCAACAATTGCTTTATCTGAATACACACATATTGATAAAGAACCACCGAGGAAAATGTCAAATTTTCCTTTCAAGGTTGAAATTTTCTAAATAATCACGGGAAAAAGCATCATCTGTAGCAATAAAATCGACAATGGCATCACCAAAAGCCTGCACACATGCCTCATCAAACTGTGTTCCTGCACAACGCTGTAGTTCAGCCACAGCTTCTTCCATATCCATATTTCGACGATAGTTTCTTCTGGAAGTCATGGCATCATAGCTGTCGACTACGATTAAAATCCTGGTTAAGAGATCAAGATCATTTCTCTTGAGCCCATCCGGATACCCTTTTCCATCCATCCGTTCGTGGTGATGACGAATAATGAACTGTTCCCTATCCATAAACCCCAAGGGTTTTATGATATTTGCACCGACGACCGGATGTTTTCTGATCAGGGCCCACTCCTCATCATTAAGCTTTCCCGGTTTTTGAATACAGGAAAGATCTATCACCAATTTACCGATATCGTGAAACTGGGCTGCACGACGTAAAATAACCAGATCATTTTCTGAAATGTTCATGGCCAATCCAAGTAGGACCGCATATTCAGTGACCCTCATGGTATGTCCAGCCGTGTAAAAATCCTTCTCCTCCATCGCATTTTGAAGACTGGACATCAACTGGACTGTGGCATTTTCCAGACTATGGCTGTAGGTGAGCAAGAGCTTATTCGTTTCTTCCAGTTCTGCGGCTTTAATACGGATATCCTCTTCAAGCTCTTTTTTATAGAGCCGCTCACGACGGACAAACATCCTTTTTTCGATGGCACGGCGGATCTTGACATTAAATATATCAAGATCCTCTATGGGTTTGGTCAAAAAATCATAGGCCCCGAGGTTGATGGCCTTGACCGCATAATCCATAGAACCGGCACCGGTTAGAAAGAGAACAGGAATATCATAGTCAAAGGTATTCAGAGCGACGATGGTTTCAAAACCATCCATCCCCGGCATATTGATATCCAAGATAATGACATCATACGAGTCATCAATAGCTTCGATTACATCCCTTCCATCACAAACCGATGTAACAGTATGGCCAAACATTTCAAGAATTTTCGACACCGTACTCCGCACCATAGTATCGTCATCTGCGACCAATATTTTTGCCTGTGTCCCCTCCAAACAAAGCCTCTTCTTTTAACTCTATAGAATAAAGGCCACCTCGAAAAATTGCCTTTTTGCCCAAGCTCTTCGTCACAGCCAAAAAAATAATGCTCACATATCAACTACATGCTACGCTTATTTTTTTCGTCTGCTCCTCGATCTTGAACAAAAAATCTTATTTTTCAAGGTACCCTAAAGTACCTTCACAGAAGGTATCACTTATTAAAAATTGTTAATTATCATCTTAAGTTATTTTATAAAAAGAAAAATAATTATTTATGAGGCACCAAAGAAAACATTTATTACCAACCTACTATTTCGGAATTCTACAATTTCCAATATCTTTTTGCAACATCCCTTGCCTGCTCTATGGCTGGATGTATTGATTTTTCCATGGCAAAATCACCTGCACTTTTTTTATCCAGGTTTGTAGCGTACCCACTATCCAAAGGATGACCACAGAGTTCGGAAAGAACAGCCATGGCTCCATCACGCATCCCATTGAGATTATATCCACCCTCAAGGGTCACCAGGAGTTTTCCAGCACAAACCTCTTCCGCCAGCTTAACCATACTCCTTGTCATATAGGCAAAGCCCTTTGAAGTTACCTCCATAGCCCCAAGGGGATCACCATGACTGATATCAAAACCACAGGAAATGAGTATCAGATCCGGCTGGTATTGCCTTCCGATCGGAGTAATAATATCATTGAAGATGGCAGCATAATCCCTATCCCTCTGATATCCGGGAAGAGGAATATTAACTGTATACCCCTCTCCTTTTCCCTCTCCTGTTTCGTGGAGAGATCCACTCCCAGGGTAATAAGGATATTGATGAGTGGAGACATACAACACCTTATCCGAAGTATAAAAAGAGTTTTGAGTACCGTTTCCGTGGTGAAGATCCCAGTCTACAATCATTACCCGTTTAAGCCCGCACCGCTGTAAAGCATAGTGAGCGGCAACAGCCACATTATTAAAGAGGCAAAACCCCATGGACCGATCCCCTTCGGCGTGATGTCCGGGAGGGCGGACCAGAGCAAAACCGTTGTCGATCTCCTTTGCAAGCAGAAGATCCACTCCATGAGTCAAGGCTCCCACAGCCATACACGCTGCAGCATAGGAATCCATTGAAGTCTGGGTATCAGGATCAAGGCTATCAAAAATTTTTCCTGCCGTTTCCCCTACCCGGTAGATATGATCAGCTGTATGGTTGAAACCGATAACCCTTTGGGAGGCTGGAGAAAAATCAGGGTAAACAAAGTTATCCCTAACCTCCACCTTATCCAATACTTCATGAATAACCTTCAGACGGTTAGGTGATTCCACGTGGTCAAAACCAGGATCGTGGGCCATAAAAAGCGGATCTTTGAACACTGCTGTCTTACGCATATATTTTCTCCTGTATGCGACCACAGACACCCAAATATCAGATTTTCACACCTGCCATGATCAGGATGCCCAACACAGGTCAGATTATAGTCGTCTTCCCTGTACTGTTCGTTTTTCGGTCAAGATCAAATCCAGTAATTCGTCATGCTTTTGCAGAGGAGCTCGCTCCATCATCTGTACTTCATAGGCAAGTCCCACCCGCAAGGCCTGGGGTGCCTGAGCTGAAACAAAGCGGTCATAATAACCGCCACCGTACCCCATCCTTCCTCCCCGCTCATCAAAAACAGAACCCGGAAGAAATATAATATCAATGAGTTCCGGAGAAAGCGCCTGACTTTCTCTTATAGTAACTATCGGTTCCGGAATCGAACAATATCCAGGAGCAAGCTCTTGTTCCGGATCATTGATAAAAACAGGGAGCAATGCCTTCTCCGGAACCAGAGTGACTGGTACCACGACTTTTTTTCCCAGTTTCAATATATGATCGATTAAATTACGAGTTATCACTTCAGAACGAAAATTGACATAGATAAAGATCGTTTCAGCGGCTTTAAACTGCTCCAGAGCAATAGCCTTTTCCGTAATTGCCCGGCTGTATCTGAGCTGCTCTTCACTGCTCAGAACATCACGCCTCTGGAGTATACTTTGACGTAAGGTTTGAGAGACCATACTGAACCTATTTCAAGGATATGGAAAAACATTATAACACTATGAAGTAAAACTATTTTTTACTCCACGAAACCTGGTCGCAATACAAGTGGGGAAAGACGATGGA
>JAQYVF010000186.1 GCA_030145625.1 Desulfocapsa sp.
TCGAACATGCTGAATAGTCTCCGCGCTACGCGCTCCACCTATCCAACACGTTCGAGCCGACTCCGATTCTCAACCTGAATAAGAAAAAAACAGCCTTTTCTTATCCTGGCCTGCGAGTCTCGCGGCTCAACAGCGACCGTTCGGCAAATAATTTTACGCATAGCACATTCAATTCAAAAACATATAAACTCGAATGAAATTTATAAATTGGTGGAATTCAAAAGATGCAATCTCGTTCGCGAGTACCACCTCCCAGGTAGCAGTTGCTCTCATTGGAATAATCGCTCTTATTTTAGGCATACGCTCTTCCCAGCTACAGAGTCGCCAGCAACAGCAAAATTTGTTTGATATAGCAAATGCCAATAAGGAAGCCGCCAAAGCGAATGAGCGCACACAACAACTTGAAAGCGGAACCGCTGCACTGGAGCAAGAATCCTCGCGGGCTAAACTAGAATTAGAAAATTTAAAGCAAAATACAGCGCCCAGAAAACTTCTGGATAGTCAGAAACAATCCATCATTGATTACCTCAAGACAGCACGAAAACGTTCAGTACGAGTAATTTCATTATCAAATAGCCAAGAGGCTATAGCATATGCCAAAGACATTCGCTCCTGTTTGAACGACGCAGGCTTTACAGATCCCAACAATCCTGCTCCCGAGCAGATCACGGGATTAACCGTACACACGGAAAACAATAACTCGTTGGTAGTTGCTTACTCCAGCGAAGCGGAAGTTTACGAAGATTTCTCCAAGGAAAATGACTATCACAATATACTCAATGCATTTAGGACACTCAGCATACCTATTGGAACAATTAAATCACCAAATATCGTCAATCCTGGAGAGGTTGCATTAATAATATCAGACAGATAAGTTTAAAACCCAAGTGTATGCTATGCTGTAAGGGATGCAAAAAATGGGAAGTCCTTATACGGAAAAGAAGAAAGGGTCAGATTTATTTAATTTTTCGTCCCCGCTAAATACCGGCAACACTTGCCGAACAATCGCGTTAACACTGACCAGCGAGCCCTGCCGTTTTTTTGGTGGCAATTCAAATATTTCCTTCCCGGAAAGTTGAGTGCCAACTGGTTGGCTGGCAGGTTACGCGGGACGTTAGCCATCACAAATCGTCCCATATAGGTACATATCAGGATAGAATCCTCCGTGATGAAAAGTTCAACGAGACGGCCCTTGCCTTGGCAGAAGTAAAATGGAAAAGACAGAGCACGTTGGGTCAGATCATTGAAGCTGTATGTTTGTCCGATGGTATAGGGAAGGATATTCTCATTGAACCTGGAAAGAAACAATGCAGGAGCATATCGCATAAAAAAAAGCCGGGACACAAGGCCCCGGCTTTAAAAAGAAGAAAAAAGGTATTACTGTTTAAATCTTACTGCTGTTACTGCGCAGCAACCGGGCTATAACGGATAACCATCTTGTCTTCTGCGAAGCTTTCGTCAACCGTTATCCAGAAGGTTAATCCCAGATTGGCAGCATCTTCAACGTAATCCATATACATTACGTTTTGTTCACCAGCAGCTATGGCTGCTATGGCAGCAGTGACACTAGGATAAACGGTCTGTCCATTAAGTCCATCAGCTGCGACATCACCAAGTTGGTCAGGGTCACCACCAACTGCTACGCCGCGCCAGTTTACCCAGGTACCGTTACATGCCAACCCATTTACATCGTCGCCGGTGTGGGTGCCAACGTGTACGAAATTGTCATCAGGGCCTTCGGCGCAGTTGCCCATCAGGACATTATCGGAGTTGATATCATTATCATCATCATGGAAGATGGCGATAGGGGCGCCTGCGCTATTTAACCAGGATCCGAAGACATCGGAATAGGTAGTAGAAATACCGGTACTGGTGAGAATGTCTTCGTCAGCTGTCATGGAGAAAGTCATCCGCTCCTCAGGATTGAAGTAACCTGGCTCAGGATGATAATAGTCAGCCGGTCCGGCCAGTCCCTGTGCGAAATTGGCGGAGAGAATCAGAGGAAGCACATTATCGGTTGATACTGTGCTAGTGAAGATTGCCCCTTTATCAGTAGAAAATCCGAGACCATCGCCGGAAGTTGAGGCAACGAAATTGCCGTTCGCGTCCCTGGTTCCAAGCTCGATGGTGTAGGATTCCCATAGATCAGCTGGGGTGCCGTCAGTCAGCTTCTGTTCCATTTTGTAAGTGTTTGTGGGTCCGTAAACAACATTAAAATCTAATTCTAATGGGGCGGTTACAGTATTCATAACTTTCGCACGTTTACTGGTCTTCAGGTCGTCGGTGCACTCTTTTTCTATCCAAGTGGACGGAGCATCTGCGACATAATACAATTCGTTATAACCCGTTGTCATCAGGCACTTCACTTCTGTTGTCCTCGCAACACCTTTTCTAGTATAAGTTGTTGCTACAGTCTCGTTAACCTGGAGTCCAGGTGCTTTAACGTTGCCTTCTTTCCAGTTTACTTTACCGTTTGATACGCCATCGGCGTTCGTGATAACGCTGCTGTACGTGGTGTAAGGGAGATAAGGACCTGCAGCGATGGTCACATTTGATGTATCCCAACCTTCAAGGATAGCTGCGTTAGCTGAAGATGCCAATAATCCAAATGCTGCTGTAAGAAAAATTGTCTTTTTCATTTTTTAACCCCTTTGAAATTTTTAGTTGGTGCGATTATTCTTCGTTTTTGACTGTAATTGGGCGACCATTCCAATTTGTTGTTGTCATTACCATCATGCAACCTTGGCAATATGGAATGCAACCTCAGTGCCACAATGTTATGTATTTTGTTTTTTGTTGTTTGGTACTTATGTCTAGTTGATTCTACTGGTCTTTATGAGTGAGAAAACAATTATTGCTATAACTTTTAGACGTTAAAAAAAGAGACACTCACCATTTTCTGTTCACTTACTCACCAGATAATGGTGAGCAATTTGTCGCACTGGGTTAATTCTTTGTAACAATGTGGGTAGCTTGTGGTACCACAGAGTGGTGAAGCGGTGAAAAAACAGTCCCCTCAAACTTTACGGATTTGACAATCATTACAAAATCAAGCTCAGGGCTATCGGCTTGTATATGAAATGGTAGAAGCAGAAATTTTTTTATATGTAATTGCCATCTGTAAAAGTGACAAAAATGCCGTCTATAAAAAAGCAACAAAACGAAAACAAAAATGGTTAATCAGGTAGCCGTCAAACCATTAAAAATGAGTTTATTAAAAAATGAATGCTGTTAAAATTCCATATGATCAATTAAGCAACGAAGCATTGCAGGGTGTTATTGAAGAATTTGTAACCCGGGATGGTACTGATTACGGCGAAGTTCAAACCCCACTTGGGACTAAAATCACCCAAGTGTTAAAACAACTTAAATCTAAAGATGCCTTTATTGTCTTTGATCAACATTCTGAAACCTGTACTATTCTTCTCAAGGATGATCAGATTTTAAAATCTATTGATTCATGAAAATGGCCCAACAAAAACATTCTGCGGACGAGCCGCAGATGTTCACGTTATGTGTTTATTATTCATGAATATCAAAGTGATTTGCTCATCAAGGAACCAATATGGCATTAAAATCATTAATTAAATTCATTTCAAATACACCTGTAATGCTGATGCTCCGTATAAGCAAATCAACTAAAGAGACCTGTCGTACAGGTTTTATCTTAACAGCAATTTCTGAAGGTATATATGATATCATGCAATCTGGACCTGCTACGTTTGAGGAAATTCAAAAATTTTTGAAATCAGATTTCAATCCGGAAGGACTCAAGGCATGGCTCGATTTAGGTGTCAGTCTTGGTGAACTAAAAAAAAGCACCAATGGTTATTCTATAAAAGGTAAACTTTCTAAAGAACTTATAAACCCAGCCAATGATACCTGGCGGGCTTTTTTACAAGTACGGGCTGAGGTTTTTTATGATTTTATTATTAATACACCTTCAATGCTTAAAAAAAGTATGCAATTTGAATACAGCGAAGCTCATGGAGAATTAGTTGCGAGATCCTCCAGAACACTTGAGCCTGTTTTACTTGATGTTGTCGATAAACTTATACCCAAAAACAAATCCTATCGATTATTGGAGGTTGGTTGTGGCTCTGGAATCTACATTAAACGTGCCTGTGAACTGAATCCTTTATTAGCTGTGGTTGGATTGGAAGTTCAGCAAAGTGTTGCGAATTTCGCAAGAGAAAATATTAATACCTGGAACATTGAAGATCGTGTCGCGATTGAAAATACAGATATTCGTAAATATGAAAGCAAAGCAGATTTTGATCTGGTTACATTTTACAATCTTATTTATTACTTCCCGGTTGATGAAAGGATTGATCTTTTAAAAGACCTTGGGAAACATTTAAAACCCGGTGGAAAATTAATATTAACAAGTATGTGCAAGGGGAAGGATCCATCTTTGAGTCTGATGAATTTATGGACGTCAATGACAGATGGTTACGGCCCTCTACCTACTCAAAATCAAATACATGATCAGCTAGAAAAAGCGGGCTATCGTGAAATAAAAAGTGAAATGCTGATTCCATCGTTTGTATCATTTAGGGTAATTAAATAGCAAAA
>JAQYVF010000013.1 GCA_030145625.1 Desulfocapsa sp.
CAAATCCCACTCATATCGTCACAACCGCATAACTCATTACAGCCTCCACAGAACTAGTCACCCTACCCATCCTCCTAACAAACCAAGTAACTCAACCAGCAAAAGCTGAACCACAACATCTTATTGAAAAGTCAGAATGATAGAGAAAAACCCATGCTGTCCATTACATTATCATGTGATTTTTTCGGAGAAAAACCAGGTCAATCAATTTTCACCAAAGAACATCGACATAGTAAGCTCAAAAAACTTAAACCGTGATTGATTATTACTGTAAATGCCATAGTGCATTATTTCATTAAAATCGGGATGAATTCGATAATTTTACCTGTTTACATCCTCTGCTCAACCCTCTATAATCCAATATCCACATGACGTCCTATGCAAAAAATACCATAAGGAAAACAATGAATATTCTTATCTGCGGTGGGGCCGGGTATATCGGCGCCCATATGGCGAAGATGCTTGCCGCTCACGGGCACAGCATCACAGTATTTGACAACCTCTCCACTGGGCACCTGGAAGCCGTAAAGTGGGGGGCATTTGTCCAGGGAGACCTGTTGAACAGAGATGACCTGCAGGGGGTGTTTCGTAGCAACCGTTTTGATGCGGTGATGCATTTTTCCGCCAAATCTCTCGTTGGCGAGTCCATGGCCAATCCCGGTCTGTACTACAGCAATAACGTATCCGGAACCATCAATCTACTCAACACCATGATGGAACACGAAGTGGACAAATTCGTTTTTTCTTCATCAGCCGCCACCTTCGGCACACCCGTTACTGAATTTATCGACGAAACCCATCCACAAGTCCCCATTAATCCCTATGGAGAGACGAAACTGATGGTGGAAAAGATATTACGTGATTTCGATCAGGCCCATGGACTCTCTTCCGTCAGCCTTCGTTACTTCAATGCAGCCGGAGCTGATCCTGAAGGAGAGATTGGGGAATCACACGATCCGGAATCCCACCTCATCCCCAATGTCCTGAAGTCCATCCTGACTAACAATGCCAAACTCAAGGTCTTTGGAGATGACTACGAAACAAAGGACGGAACCTGCGTTCGAGATTACATCCATATCAACGACCTCTGCACCGCTCACTTACAAGCCATTGAGTACATGAGTACAAACAAGGGTGCCTCAGGTTTTAACCTGGGAAACGGCACTGGTTTTTCTATTTTTGAAATCATTGGAGCTGCTGAAAAAGTGGCGGGTAAAAAAATTCCTTATGATGTCGAAGAGCGAAGAGCTGGTGACCCAGCACTTCTGGTTGCCAACAGCGACCTCATAAAGAAATCCTTTGGCTGGACTCCTCAATTCACATCAATTGACTCAATCATAGAAACGGCTTGGCGTTGGCACAAAGATCAAAAGTTTTAAGCCAGATTGAAGGCTGAGGGGGAATACCACTGACAACCTTCAATTTCTGGTCCCCAAATAATCCCCCCCCTAACTAACAAAAACATAACAACCTGATTCTAAAAATTTTTTTTTGTTAGTCTTAAAATTTGACCCGCGTGCCGGGTGGTACGTTGATCACCACTTATTTTTAGATTATTGCGATAAAGTCATTCCAGCGTAGGCGGGAATGACTTTATCGCAATGGAATAATTTGTGAATAGTAAAATATTGCCTGGGTTAATTCCTGTTTAGCTGAGCTTGAATGGTAATCACAAACAATTTCAGATATCCCTTTTTCAAAATATCGTTACGCCATAAAAACTTTTTTATCCGGGTCAGGCAATCCGGCGAACACGTTTCTGGTATCGACAATCAATTTTGCGTGTTTGAGGATATAGGAGTAATCGTAATAGCTATGGTCGGTGGCAACCAGAACGCAATCTGCAGCCAGCAGGCTTTCAGTAGTTATCGGGGTACTGAATTATACTTTCGCGTGGCCTGCAACACAGGGATATGCTGGTCATTGTACGCAAGCTCCGCCCCCTTTTCACTGAGCAGCTCCATTAACTTATAGGATGGTGACTCCCTGTCGTCATCCACATCCTTTTTGTAGGCAGCACCAAGAATCAATGCCTTTGCCCCTTTCAAAGATTTACCCTGTTCATACAGCGCCTCCATGACGCGCTGTATTACAAAATAGGGCAGAGGTATTGATCTCTCCTGCCAACTCGATGAACCTGGTGGGCACATCATACTCTCTGGCCTTGGAGGTAAGGTAAAAGGGGTCGATGGGAATGCAATGCCCCCCAAGTCCCGGGCCGGGATAAAAAGTCATATAACCGAAGGGCTTGGTGCCGGCAGCTGCAATGACCTCCCACACATCAATGCCCATACGCAAACAAAGGGTTTTCAACTCATTGACCAGGGCAATATTGACGCTGCGAAAAATGTTTTCCAGCAGCTTACTCATCTCCGCGACTTCAGTGGAAGAGACAGGCACCACTTGCTCCACAGCAATTTGGTAAAAACCTGCTGCCAGCTCGGATGACAGAATATCCACACCACCCACCACCTTGGGAATTGTTGCAGTACTAAAATCGGGATTCCCGGGGTCTTCACGCTCCGGTGAGAAGGCAAGTGCAAAATCCTTTCCCACCCGCAGACCGTTTTTTTCAAGAATCGGCAAGAGCACCTCGGTGGTCGTTCCCGGGTAGGTCGTACTCTCCAGAACTATCAATTGTCCCGGCCGTAGCAACCACAAATTTCAGATCCGGCTCTCTTGTGCTGGTTAGAGGAGTGGGGACACAGATAACAAACACATCAGAATGCTGCAGTCTTCCAAAGTCCGTAGTTGCCTGAAAGCTCCCCTGTTCAACAAAGACCGAGAGTTCTTCATTGCCGATGTGCTTGATGTAGCTTTCTCCTCTGCCAAGCTTTTCCACCTTTTCCGAATCAAGATCAAAACCTGTGACCCTGATCCCTTTGCGCAGAAAAGAAAGACTCAGAGGCAAGCCCACATATCCAAGACCGATAACACCTGCAACCACTGTTTTTTGTTGGATCTTTTCTCTGAGAGGATCCAGTGTATTGACTGACATAATTAACAGTTATCCATTTTAAAAATTTCTTAAGATTTCAACTCATTCCGCAAAGAACATAAAGAATGTACCACTTTTCACCCTAAATTATCAAAAAAATCCTGTTTCTCATTCAAATAACCAGGCACAAAAAAACCCTGCCGACCTCAAGTCGACAGGGTTTTTTACAAGACACTACGTTTCCTCTTTAGAGGCAATCAACTAGTAGATATCGAGATACTCATCAAGCTCCCAATCGGTAACTGCAGTACGGTAGCTATCCCACTCAGCCTCTTTGGCCTCAATATACTTCTCAAAGATATGAGGTCCCAAGGTATCTTTAGCAATGGAGCTAACCTTGAGCTCCTCAATGGCCTCTTGCAGATTGCCGGGCATCACGCGAATACCTACATCATCCATCTCTTGGGCGGACATTTTAAAAATATCCTTATCCACGGAAGGAGGCGGAGTCAGTTTATTTCTCACTCCGTCAAGACCAGAGTTCAACATCATGGCCAGAGCCAGATAGGGGTTGCAGGTTGGATCCGGGCAGCGGATCTCTGTACGGGTACCAAGCCCGCGGGAAGCAGGAATACGAACCAAAGCAGAACGGTTGGATGCTGACCATGCCGCATACACAGGTGCCTCGTAACCGGGAACCAGCCGTTTGTAAGAATTCACCAGTGGGTTAGTCACAGCTGCAAAACCACGGGCGTTCTTCAACGCACCGGCAATATATTGATGAGCGACCTCTGAGAGTTGAAGTGGTCCATTTTCATCAAAAAAGGCGTTGGTGCCGTCAACATTAAACAGTGACTGGTTGGTATGCATTCCGGAACCATTGATACCAAAGATCGGCTTGGGCATAAAGGTAGCATGCAAACCATAACGAGCAGCAATAGACTTCACCACCCATTTAAAAGTAATGGTATTGTCTGCTGCCGTCAGGGCATCGGCATACTTGAAATTGATCTCATGCTGCCCCTCGGCAACCTCATGATGAGAGGCCTCAATCTCAAATCCCATCTCTTCCAGGGTCTCAATGATCTCACGACGACAATCATTACCGGTATCCTCAGGATCAAGACTGAAGTATCCAGCCACATCGTTGGTGACGGTGGTGGCATTACCATTTTCATCTTTCTCGAAAAGGAAGAACTCGGCCTCAGTACCAACGTTCATGGTGTAACCCATTTCTTTTGCCTCTGCCAGAACCCGCTTCAGATTATTGCGAGGACATCCGTCAAAAGGAGTCCCATCGGATTTGGCAACATCACAGATAATTCGAGCTGCAGCGACACCATCCCGATTTCTCCAGGGCAGAACACAAAAAGTGTCATAATCAGGCTTAAGATACATGTCAGATTCATCGATACGGACAAAACCGTCAATGGAAGAACCGTCAAACATCATCATCCCATCCAGGGCCTTCTCAATTTGACTCCTGGGAATTGCCACGTTTTTCATAAAACCGAAAATATCAACAAACTGGAGGCGGAAAAAATGAATATTTTCCTCCTCAATAATTCTCATAATTTCATCTCTGGTCATTTTATGGTCTCCTTACTGAAGTTGAATATACCTCTTCCATCCCCTTCCATCTCCGGTGAATGAAAGAAATTTCCCGCTATGGGTTTCTCACTGACTACTTACTTATGGCCACCTTGCAAAGTTGCCTTTTTCGCCCAAACTCTTCGTTATGAGGGAAATCTTATCCTCGGAATATCAAACATATGCCTGCGGTAATATTTGCCTCATGCCTAGATTTTGAACGAAAATTCTAACTTTTCAAGGTACCCTTATTACGATAGGTGAGCAGACAAATCCACAAACACCTATCCCTTACCATTTTGCGAACATAAATAAAATAAAATTTATTCACAAAATTGTAATTTTAATCAAACCTCGTCATCTATCCCATAAAGAATTCCCTCTCTCAATTCTTCAATAAATGACGTATCAACCACCTTTTTCCCCTGACTGTCCAACACATAAAAAACATCAATAAGCTGCTCAACCTCTGTGGCTATATAGGCACGATAGATATCAATCCCGAAATCAGCCAATGTCTGTGTGATATGATACAGTTGTCCGGGACTATCGCTGGAATAGATCTCGACAACCGTATAATGATCCGAGGCCTCATTATCGACCACCACTCGGGTCTCGCCAATACCGGTTGGGCGTTTTCGCCGAGCAAGACCGGAAGAGAGCTTTTTGTAAAGCCTGTGCCCGAGCCCCAATCGATGGTTCAAGGCCAGGTTCAAATCAGCATTGAGGGCCTGCCAATCCTTTTCCCCAAAAGAGACACCCACCTCCGGACGCACATCAAGGACATCTACAACGCTGCTGTTTTTCCAGGTAAAAATCTGGGCATTAAGCACTGAAAGATTATGCAGGGTAAGAACTCCGCAGATCTTGGCCAGCAACCCTCTTTGATCCCGACACATGATCAAAAGCGACCACTGCGTCTGCAAATCACGAGGCAAAACAAGGGCTTTTTGCTGCAGCACGTTAAAATTATCACGATGCACCCGGACATGGCCGGCAACAGCGCCAGGAGTAAAGCTCAAGAGATAATCAGCAGGAAGATCATCTACACAAACGCGAACACCTTTTTCTGCAATAAGCAGTGAGCCAACCTGTCCCCGCAGCCAATCCACGCCCTGATCCACCTGACTGACGACATTTCCCGTCTCCGCCAGCTGGAGATAAGGCAATACCTTTAGATACATCTCAAACAAAAGCGTAGCCTTCCAATCACTCCAGGCAGAAGGACCGGTGGCCCGGGAATCGGCAACAGCTATCAGGTAAAGCATGGCCAGACGATCAACATCAGCGATTTCTTCAGCACAACGTCTGATAAAGAGTTCATCATTCAGATCTCGCCGCAGGGCATTTTCCGGAACAAAGAGGTGATACCGAATGACAAACTGCAGGCAGGCACATTCCGACTCATTAAGCCCAAGCCTGCGACCCACCTCCCCCACAGATTCGGCACCTATTGTGGAATGATCCCCCCCTCTGCCCTTACCGATATCATGCAGCAAAGCCGCTAGATAAAGGACATGAGGTGTGGCTATGGTTTGAAAAATCGATTCCTCTTCGCTTGCCACAAGGCGAAGCTCAGCAACGGTCTGCAGAAGATGCCTGTCCACTGTGTAGATATGATACACATCATGCTGAGCCAAGGACTCTATGCGCTCAAACTCTGGGATATAGGCAGAAAGCAGACCAGTCTCAAGCATCACTTCCAATACCGTCAGTACCTCTTTTCCTTTTTCGAGGATCTCGAAAAAAGGTTTGGCCATCCTGGCTGACAAACGCACCTTTTCGGTGACCAGACCAAGATTCCCTCCAATCATTTTTCTGGTTCGATGATGAAGAGGCAATCCATATTTGGCCGATGCCAGGAAGGTACGCATCAGAAGATACGGCCTGGAGTTCAATTCCTTCTGCGATACAGTGAGGTGAATCCGATTATTGCGTGCCTCTATCCCTTTTTCAACGACCAGACTCTCTTCGTGCCGCCCCTCTCTGCTAGCCTTATCAAGTACATCATCAACATGATCAAAAAAGAGGTCCGTCGCCACTGCTATTCCCTGCAAGTGACCATACAGATCCCGCATAAAATGCTCAACACCAAGAACCCCTTTTTCAGAACGGTAGCCAAAGGCAGCTGCCACTTCCTCCTGCTGTTCGAAATAGAGCTGATCGTTTTTTCTACCACTTATATAATGGAGACGATTTCGAACTCTGGTGAGCATATTCCAGGAATCAAGAAAATCAGTTTTTTCCTTATCAAGAAGAACCCCTGCATCAGCTATGGCCTCAAGCCCGGACAAACCAAAGACAACCATAGCCGTCCAGAGCATGGCCTGAACATCACGCATACCGCCTTTGCTCTCTTTAATATTAGGCTCAAGCAGGTAGCTGTGACTCCCAAAACGTTTTCGCCTTTCCTGCCGAAAAGACTTCATGGTCTGTACAAATTCGTCCCGAGCACCTTCGATAAACTCTTTGCGGTAGAGACTGAGCAGATTCTCGTAAAGGGCGCGGGAGCCGACAAGCAGGCGACTGTCCAGCATGGCCACCTGGAAAAAAAAATCATCCTTTGCATGGATCAGGCATTCCTCGACAGTACGAACCCCATGACCAACATCAAGGCCTGTATCCCAGAGGGGATAAAGCACAGCGTTAGCCACCTTTTCCACCTCCTCTTTTGCCTCCGGACGATAGAGGATCAAGAGATCAACATCGGAAAAGGGGAACAGCTCGCTACGACCGTAGCCGCCAAGGGCGACCAAAGCAAACGAGTCGACAGTATCTTCACCTGCCATCGCATTAAAATGCTCGGTGATAAATTCGTCTACCAGGCGGCTCTGTTCCGAAAGAAGGGCCTGACCACTCAGCCCCTTCTTCCACAACTCTTCAAGAGACTCTCGCTGTGCGCGTAATTTTGAGGACATAGGAAAAGACGGTTAATAGTTAACAGTTAATAGGCCACCTTGCAAAATTGCCTTTTCGTCCAAACTCTTCGTTATGAAAAAAATTTTATCCTCGGAATATCAAACATATGCACCCCAAGGGCACTTGTACCCGTAGTTAGGGTGATTCCTGCGGGGCGCCTGTGGTAATTTTTTTTCACGTCTCGATTTTGAACGAAAATTCTAATTTTTCAAGGTACCCAATAGTTGATAGTGAAAAAACAGACTCTCTTCCGTTTTTTCTGCGGCATTGCCGCCAAATCCTAAACTATCCACTTTCAACTTTCCACTACCAACTGCATTAGACTGCATCATGATTTTCTTCACCGGTACGGACACGGACAATACGATCCACTGGTATAACAAAGATCTTGCCGTCTCCAATCTTACCAGTATTGGCTGCATTTCTGATAGTATCCACCACCTGGTCCACCTGGCTTGCGGGAACAACAATGTCGATGCTTATCTTAGGAATAAAATCAACCACATACTCAGCACCACGATAAATCTCGGTATGCCCCTTCTGGCGTCCATACCCCTTTACCTCGGAAACAGTCATTCCCTTGATACCTATTTCATTTAAGGCATCTTTCACATCGTCGAGCTTGAACGGCTTGATAATCGCTTGAATCTTTTTCATAGTTTTCCCCTTATTTGTAACTTCCCTTTCATACGAATTTCATCGACTGCCAGTCGCCACAGGACAGGCCACGATTCAACCGACCTGCCAATTTTTCTTATAAAGTATAACCGACCTCACCATGGGCGGTGACATCCAGACCCTGCGTCTCATCTTCGATATTTACCCGAAGACCAATAGTTACGTCTATCACTTTCAAAATAACAAAGGTAATCGCCACAGAATAAACAATGGCTGCTCCTGCTCCGATTGCTTGGGTAACAAACTGGCCGGGATTGCCAAAAAAGAGTCCGTTGGCGCCATCGGGATTAGCAGCTGTAGAGGCAAACAGCCCTGTCGCCAGAGCTCCCCACAACCCTCCGACGCCATGGATGCCAACCACGTCCAGGGAATCATCATACCCCAGTTTCCCCTTGGCAAGTACCGCCATATAACAGAGTACACCAGCCACGCCACCCATGACAAGAGCTGAAACAGGGCTGACAAAACCAGCTCCGGGAGTAATTGCCACCAAACCCGCCAAAGCGCCGGAGGCAGCACCCAGGACGGTTGGTCTTCCCTGCACCTTCCACTCTGCAATAACCCAGGCCAGGAGGCCAGCTCCGGTTGCCACCTGTGTAGTCATAAGAGCCAGGACAGCTACAGGACCGGCAGACAGTGCTGAACCTGCATTAAAGCCAAACCAGCCAAACCACAGCAACCCGGCACCCAGGACAGTAATCGGCAGGTTATGGGGATGCATGGCATCACGACCATAGCCTTTCCGTTTTCCCAGCATGAGAGCTGCAACGAGTGCTGCCGCTCCGGAATTAATGTGAATAACCGTCCCCCCGGCAAAGTCAAGGGCTCCCATTTCACCAAGCCAACCACCCTGTCCCCACACCCAGTGACAGATAGGAAAATAGACAAAGGTGGACCAGAAAACGATGAAAATCAAATAGGCTCCAAATTTCATGCGCTCAGCAATGGCACCGGTGATGAGGGCAGGAGTAATAATGGCAAACATGAGCTGAAAAGCGCAAAAGAGCATATCAGGAATAGTATCTGAATAGGGCCCCGGCTCCAAACCCACGTTCCTCAGACCGGCAAAATCAAGATTTCCGACAAAATGGCCGACATCCGGACCAAAGGCCAGGGAATACCCATACAACACCCAGATCACCGAAATCACGCCCAGGCACACAAAACTCTGCATGGTAGTAGACAGGACATTTTTACTGCGAACCAGGCCGCTGTAAAAAAGGGCCAGACCGGGTGTCATCAGCATTACCATTGCCGTGGCAATGAGCATAAAAGCGGTATCTCCACTATCCATCTCTCACTCCTCTGAAAAGTTTTTATAGTTAACTTACTTAGGTGAATAGATTGAAGGCCGAAGGAAAAACAACATCCCTTAAAAGGTAGGGGACTGAATTTTTTTTCGTGGTTTTTTGCGAAAACCATTCTGTCTCCCGGCGGCGTTAAAGAAAAATAAAATCAGTCTCCCTTTCTAACCTTCAGCCTAAATTAATTATACGCAGTTTCTGTATGCTCGGTGGAATCCAGCCCCACAACCTCAGATTCCTCATCCACTCTAAGCCCCATTGTACTGTGAATAATCTTCAACAAAATCCAACTGACAACCAGGGTATACCCTCCGACAACGACAACTCCGAATGCCTGCTTTCCCAGCTGAGCAGCATTGCCGGCCAACAAGCCATCAACGCCTCCTGGATTCACCGCAGTTGAGGCAAAAATACCGAGACAGAGGGTTCCGATTACACCTCCCACTCCATGGATACCGACAACATCCAGCGAATCATCAAGCTTCAACCTGCCCTTAAGATTGACAGCACCAAAACAAATCACCCCAGCAAGACCACCAATGATGATCGCCGAATTCGGCCCGACAAATCCTGCCGCTGGAGTTATTGTCGCAAGCCCCGCAATAGCCCCGGAGGCAGCACCCAGCGTAGTAGCCCTGCCTTGAGTAATCCACTCCATAACCACCCATAAGAACATCCCTGCCATTCCGGCAAGATGCGTTGCAACAAAGGCAGTGACAGCAACTCCATTTGCCGCCAAGGCAGAACCGCCGTTAAAACCAAACCAGCCAAACCAGAGCAGGCCGGTTCCAACAAGAGTCATTGGCAGACTATGGGGCATGAAACTCTGCCTTCCATATCCGCGCCTGGGCCCTATGACCAGCACTGCGGCAAGCGCTGCTGCTCCGCAAGTCACATGAACCACCAAGCCACCGGCAAAATCATACACACCCATTTTTGCCAACCATCCTCCGGATCCCCATACCCAATGACAGACAGGATTATAAACCAGTATGGCCCAAAACAGGGCAAAGACCAGAAAGGGGACAAATCGTACTCGTTCTGCAAAGGCACCGGTAATCAGAGCCGGGGTAATGATGGCAAACATACACTGGTAGATCATAAAAAGTGTCTGAGGGATGGTTGTGGCGTAATCCGGACTTGGTGCGTTGGAGACACCATTTAGCGCAAACCACGACAGATCACCGATAACACCACCGACATCCGGACCAAACGACATGGAATATCCCAGATAAACCCACTCTATTGAAATCAGGGCAATCATAAAAAAGCTCTGCATGATGGTTCCAAGGACATTCTTTCCTCGAACCATTCCGGCATAAAAAAGGGCGAGCCCCGGTGTCATCAACAACACCAGGCCCGCAGCTGCAAGAATAAATGCAGTATCCGCACCATTAATCATTTTTCTCCTCCTAAAACAATTCCACTTTCAGGGATCTCCCACCCCCAACAAACATCTTTTGACAGCAGGCTCGGGTCTCCCAATCCTCACCTGTATCCACATTTTCACACATCTTTTTTCCACCCCACTCTCTTCTTTTTTCTTCATGGAAAGTGAAAAAGTATTACGCAATCATTACAACAGCCGTGCCAAAAAAGTATTTTTCAGCTAACCTACTAACAAATCGATCTTTCCCATAAGGAGCAATCCCATCAACACCTGAGAAAATATCACATTTGTGTAACATTCAGACATTGCCTTTTCATTCTTGTTATCTTTTCCACGTTCTACCCGGAACTCCAGAAGGGTCTTTTTTAAAACAAGGACCACGCCAAAAAATTGCTATTGCAGTTAATTATTTTACATTTATTGCATCGCAGGCTATTCTTATTGAAGATAAATTCCAAAGTATAACCTCTTCCTTTAGCGACAACTACTCCATGAAGATAAATGGACAATCATACCGAACCATCTGGCCAGACCCTGATGACAACAGCAGAATCCTAATCATTGACCAACGGCAACTTCCGCACTACTTTGTTATTGAGCCATTGACCACCCTGGACGGTACTGTTGCAGCCATCCGCGACATGCATGTACGAGGAGCTGGATTAATTGGAGCCACTGCAGGTTTCGGCATGCACCTTGCCGCAATCCATTCCCTTCCCGGCAAAATAGAAGAAGCACTGGAGCATGGAGCTGAACTCCTCGATAAAAGCCGGCCTACGGCACGAAATCTCAAATGGGCCGTGGAACGTATTCTAAGGGCAGCAAAAAACGGAAAAGACGATGATGAAAAAAAGACCCTCGTCTTTGAAACGGCCTGCGCCATAGCAAATGAGGATGCAGCCTTTTGCAAGGCTTTAGGTGAGCATGGCGTAAAAATTATCGAAGATCTCAGCAAAGCAAAGGAAGGTGAAACCGTCAATATCCTCACCCACTGCAATGCCGGGTGGCTGGCTTTTGTCGATTACGGTAGTGCCACTGCCCCTATTTATGCGGCACGAGATGCCGGGATCAAGGTCCATGTCTGGGTCGATGAAACCCGGCCCTGGAATCAAGGAGCCAGACTCACTGCCTGGGAGCTGCAGCAGGAGGGAATTCCCTGTACCCTGATCACAGACAACGCAGGCGGTCACCTCATGCAGCAGAAAATGGTGGATATGGTCATTGTAGGAACGGACCGTACCACTCACACGGGTGACGTCGCCAATAAGATAGGCACTTACCTTAAGGCCCTGGCCGCACATGACAACAACATCCCCTTTTATGTGGCCCTCCCCTCATCTACCTTTGATTGGGAACTGGACCATGGCTCTGATATCCCCATTGAAGAACGTTCCGGAGATGAAATTACAACCATCAGCGGCTTGACCGAGAACGGCAACATAGAGCTTATCCACCTGACCGCCCCGGATACCCGTGCCCTCAACTACGGTTTTGACGTTACACCAGCCCGCCTGATAAGTGGACTTATTACTGAACGAGGCATTGTGGCAGCAGAAAGAGAGGCCATCCATCGACTTTTCCCGGAAAAGATCATTTCATGACTAAAGGAGAAAAACAAGCAATGGCAAATGGTGAAAAAAGAAACTTCATTCGACTGGACTCATTACACCTGCTGGACTATCTGATCATCGACCAGGAAGGAAGACAAACTACATACTCCATGGGAAGAACCCTCGACGTCAGCGAAAACGGCCTGAAACTAGAGACAACACACCCCATCGCCCAAGGCGACACCCTGCTCATCACAGTCGGCCTTGAAGACGACCTGGTCGACCTTACAGGCGAAATAAAACACTGTGAGGAAGCATCAAACCGTTACATAACAGGAATTGAATTTTCCGACATCAGCAATGAGGGGAAACGAATATTTAAGAAATATACCGAAGCGTTCATACGACATTTCGGCTGAACCGACAAAACAGGAGCTCTTTGGAGACAAACAGGAGGAGCAAGGGAAAAAGCCCCTTTACCTGAACGCCCTCCCCCTTCCGTCTTCAATCTTCAGTTCCTACAAGCTCACTCCTGCCGCCCATAGTCATCGTCAAAACGAACGATATCATCTTCCCCCAGATAGCTGCCATTCTGGACCTCAATCAGCTCCATTTCCATGACTCCCGGATTTTCAAGACGATGTTTTACGCCTGCCGGGATATAAGTTGACTGATTCTCATGAAGAAGAAAGACCTCTTCCCCATTAGTGATCCTGGCTGTACCGGAAACCATCACCCAGTGTTCATGGCGATGATGATGCATCTGCAGTGAAAGTTTCGCGCCGGGGTTCACGGTGATCCGCTTAATCTGATATCTGGGCTGCAGTTCCAGCACCGTGTAACTCCCCCATGGACGGTGCACGGTGCGGTGAAGCTTGAATTCAGCACGCCCGGATTTTTTCAGTCTGGTGACAATTTTCTTCACATCCTGAGCCCTGGAAAGGGGAGCAACCAGCACGGCATCTGCAGTCTCCACCACCAGGGTATCTTCCAATCCTACTGTAGCCACCAAGGTGTCTTCCGAGCGCACGAGACAATTCTTCGTGTCCTCCATGAGCACATCACCCTGACTGACATTGCCATTTTCATCCTTGTGCGAGACCTCCCACAGGGCATGCCAGGATCCGATATCACTCCAGTCCAGATCAGCAGCAACCACCGAAGCTTTATCAGTCTTTTCCATAAGCGCGTAATCAATGGAGTCGCTGGGACATCTGGACATTGCCCCCTCGTCTAATCTGAAAAAATTATTATCACGCCGCCCCAAAAGAACAGCTTCCCGCATACAGGAGAGCATTTCCGGGGCCAGACGATCCATCTCCTGTCGAAACGTTTTGATAGAAAAGGCAAACATGCCGCTGTTCCAGAAATAATTTCCCTTGCTCAGATAGGACTTTGCCGTTTCCAGATCAGGTTTTTCCCGAAACGAACGAACGGAACTCTTTTCCCCCTGCTCGATATATCCATACCCCGTTTCAGCATGCTGCGGTTCAATACCAAATGTTACAATTTTCCCTTCCGCAGCCAAAACAACCGCTTTAGCCACCACTTCACGGAAGGCCTTCTTTCTCAATATCAGATGATCGGCCGGAAGCACCAGCAGAATGGTGTCCTCATCTTCCTCAAGGGCGCAATACTCGACAGCGCCACAAACCGCTGGAGCCGTATTCCGGCCAATCGGCTCCAGAAGAATCTGACAATCCTCCCCCAGATCAAGGGCATCAACCTGGCTTCGGGTAATAAAACGATGTTCCTCTCCCACCACCAGGAGCGTAGGCAGGACTTCTGCCAGCTGAGAGACTCGAAGTATAGTAGTTTGCAGCAGTGACGTTTCATCAATAAGCTGCAGTAACTGTTTAGGATAAAGCTCCCGAGACAGGGGCCACAGCCTGGAACCGGTTCCCCCGGCAAGAATCACAGGTTGAATCTTTTGCATATTTCATTCCTTACTATTGGTTGACCACCCTCTCAAACAGGCCGACAACTGAAGTTCTTTTTTTCAGGTTAGAAGGATTATAATTTTTTACAAGCTAAAGGTAAAAGATACGTTCTCTTGGAATCAAGATGATGACCTATTCAAAAATAAACAACAAGTCAACATATCAATTAAACGCTCTTCACGTCCCCTTCAGCCTTCTATCTTTTTCCACCATCCTCATTGCGGATGACCTGCAGCAGCTCTTCGGTCTTTTCTCGAAGCAGGTCCGGATTACCACGACTTTCGACATTCAAGCGCAGCAGAGGTTCAGTGTTAGACTTTCTGACATTGAAACGAAATTCAGGAAAGGTAATGGAAAGGCCATCAGTGTACTCTTTTTCTCCCTCCTGAAAAAGAGACTCTATTCTAGAAATCACCTGATCCGGGTCATCAACAACACTGTTAATCTCTCCCGATACCGGATACGCAGCCATTCGTTCGGCTACCAGTGAAGAAAGGGGAACATTTTTGCGGCTGAGCAGAGAACAGACAAGAAGCCATGGAATCATTCCCGAGTCACAGTAGCCAAACTCTCTGAAATAATGATGGGCGGACATTTCCCCTCCATAGATTGCATCCTCCTGACGCATCCGTTCCTTAATAAAGGCATGTCCCGTCCTCGTCATAATCGGTATTCCACCGGATGCACGGACCAGTTCTTCGGTGTTCCAGATGAGACGGGGATCGTGGAGGATCTTCCCTCCCGGCTCCTGGCTGAGGAGTTCCAAGGCCAGAAGTCCAACTATATAGTAGCCTTCGATAAAATTACCTTTTTCATCCCAGAAAAAGCAGCGGTCAAAATCACCATCCCAGGCAATTCCGAGGTCGGCATCATGCTCGCGAACCAGTCGAGCGGTCTCTTCACGCTTTTCCGGAAGAAGAGGATTAGGGACACCATGGGGAAAGCTGCCGTCCGGGTCATGGTAGGCTTTGATAAAGGTAAATGGCAATTCCTCTTCTAAAAGATCTACCACTGCCCCGGCACAGCCATTTCCGCTATTGACCACCAGTTTTAATGGGGAGAGTTCTTCTTTTTTTACATACCCCAGGAGGTGCTGGATATAGGACGCCTTGCCCCCTACCCTGCTTTCTCCACCCTTACTCTTAACTGAAGCAGGGAGCGTTCTGCTCACAATCAACTCCGCCATCTCTTTTAAACCAAACTCTCCGGTGACCGGGCGCGCTCCCCTGGACACAAACTTCATCCCATTATAATCAGCAGGATTGTGACTGGCAGTAACCACGATTCCACCGTCAACACCCTGATCTTCAAGGCTGAAGGCCGCATGATATATCTCTTCCGTACCGCATAATCCAAGATGCAGCACATCCACACCCGATTCCACAAGTCCCTTGGTGAGAGCCTCCACCAATTCCAAACTGCTCAAACGAATATCGTGCCCAACTGCCACTTTAGCGGGTTTAAACACTGCCGCATAGGCCCGCCCGATGTCTCTGGCTAACCCGGGATTAAGCTCATCCGGAACTCTGCCCCGAATATCATAGGCCTTAAAACAAACGGGAATTTTTTCACTCATCCATTTTTTCCTGTATTTTATTTGCTTTTCCGGAAAGGTTCAGTATATTTATCTTGTTTTCCTCACATCATAATAGATTGAAACATATCAAAATAAAAAGATTTTTTCAACTGAGAGCGTCTATGAAAGGCATTATCCTAGCCGGTGGTTCCGGAACCAGGCTCTACCCCCTGACTCGAGTTATCTCCAAACAGATGCTCCCGGTCTATGACAAACCCATGATCTATTATCCCCTCTCCGTACTCATGCTGGCAGGTATCCGCGACATCCTGATTATTTCCACTCCCCATGACCTTCCCGATTTCCAGGAACTCTTCAATGATGGCTCACACCTAGGTCTATCCATCAGCTATGCCATACAGCCTGCCCCGGAAGGACTGGCCCAGGCTTTTCTCATCGGAGAATCCTTTATCGGTAATGATAACGTGGCACTGATTTTAGGCGACAACATCTTTTTCGGATCCGGTTTCTCTCGTGTTCTTCAGGAAAGCGCCACCCTTTCAGAGGGCGGCCTGATCTTTGGCTATCCGGTAAAAGATCCGGAACGCTATGGAGTAGTTGAGTTTGATGACAACAATAACGTTGTCGCTATCGAAGAAAAACCTGAAAAACCAAAATCCAAATTTGCGGTCCCCGGTCTCTATTTTTATGACAATGATGTAATTGCCATTGCCAAAGCAGTCAAACCTTCTCCACGCGGAGAATTGGAGATCACCGACCTCAACATGGAATACCTGCGCCAGGGGAAACTTCGAGTACAACCGCTCAGCCGTGGCTTTTGCTGGCTCGACACCGGCACCCACGAATCCCTGCAGCAAGCCGCAAGCTATGTCCAGGCCGTACAGGATCGCCAGGGATTAAAGGTCGCCTGTATCGAAGAAATCGCCTACAGCCTTGGCTATATCGATGCCAAGCAGATAGAACAGCTGGCCACAGACATGCTCAAAAATCAATACGGCCAATACCTTTTAGAAATAATAGCCGAAACAGAACCCAACAACCAACTCCAATGAAAATTCTCATCACCGGCGGCCATGGCCAGCTAGGCCAGGATGTCAGCCAACGACTAGGCATAAAACACAATGTTATTTCCTGTAGTTCCAAAGAGTTGGACATCAGCAGCCAGGAAGCAGTGGATGGGGCCATCACTACCCACCATCCGGAAGTAATAATCAACTGCGCAGCATATACGGCTGTGGACAACTGTGAAGAGGATACAGAACTGGCCCTGCAGGTGAACGCCAAGGGTCCGGAAAACCTGGCTAGAAGCATGGAAGCACGGGGCGGCAGACTTATTCACATCTCCACCGATTATGTCTTTGACGGCAACAAGCAGATACCTGAGGGCTACACAGAAGATGATGCGGTTGCCCCCCTTTCGGAATATGGCAGGAGTAAACTTTGCGGGGAACAGGCAGTAACGGAAATATCCTCAAACCACCTCATCCTCCGCACTGCCTGGCTCTATGGATGGGGAGGAAAAAACTTCCTCAAAACCATGCTTCGTCTGGCCCTGGCAGATCCCACCAGGGAGCTGAAAGTGGTCAATGACCAGTACGGTTCTCTCACCTGGACCACCACCCTTGCCCGCCAGATCGAGACCGTCCTGACTTGGGAGTTGCAGGGCATTGTTCATGCCACAGCCGAAGGATCATCAACCTGGTACCAGGGAGCCTGCTATTTCCTTGACGCCATGAATATCCCCCATAATCTGGTTCCCTGCAGCACCTCTGAATATCCCACCCCTGCACATCGACCGACAAATTCCATCCTGGAAAACAAACGGCTCAAACAAGCAGGACTCTCCGTCTTCAACTCCTGGCAGCAGGATATTGATGCATTTACCCATCTCTATAGGGAAGATCTTTTACTAGAAGCTAAGGTACCCTAAAGGCCACCTTGCAAAATTGCCTTTTCGCCCAAACTCTTCGTTATGAGATAAATTTTATCCTCGGAATATCAGACATATGCCTGCGGTCAAATTTATCTCATGCCTCGATTTTGAACGAAAATTCTAATTTTTCAAGGTACCCTAAAGAGTAAAGCCTCACTAATCAGAAAAGCCAAACTCTTCAATGAGAGAACTGATCGCTCTTTCGCTCTCGCTATCCAGGTCCTCAATCTGAAAACCGGTAATATAGAAATCCGGATTATCATCGGGTCGGCACCAACGACTGACAGACTTAAAAACGATCTCGTCGGTGTCTATAATCTCCAGCGGCAGACGCATGCGCAAACGATATTCTTCATTCAAGGCGACAGGCTCGTCACAAAGCAGCATGAGTCCCTTTGAGGAAATATCTATCAGATGCCCAACCACCCGACTGCTCATCCCATCAAAGACCCGCAGATAAAAGACCAGGTGCCTTCGGGTAACCTGCCTCTGCTCTGTCCGCCCCCTTTTCTCGTTCTCAGTCATGCTCTGCCTCCTTACGCTAGGTTCTACAGATCAATCTTGACCAACTCCACATCTCCTGTCGCCCCCATGAGCTCTCCACAGATGACCACAACCCCGATAATTCCGGAAATTCCTCTGGCCGCCTCAAGTGCCCTGGCCACTCCGGCCTTTCCTCCTTTGACTTCCCCCACCTCATTTCCAAGTCGTGTAGCAGCAGCATCAGCAAGAGAGGTGGATTGAGCCAGGACAGTCACGGAATCGGCCTCTCCCATACTCAGAGAATGACCAACCGTCCCGGAAGAAGTACAGATCCCCAGAGGCATCTGCGATGAATGGACTCGTACCCCCACCTTATAACTCAAAGGAGAGTCACCGGCGAAAATGGCAATGGAACAGTCACATGATCGCTGCAAAAAGATATCTCCACCATTTTCAACCATGACCTCCCTCCCCCCCTGGGCCATGATCCCCCTGCCCACATATTCAGCAATAGTGCCTGCCACAGCAGCCATGGGACCAACTCCAGCCTGGATTCCGGCAGTCAGCATATCCCGCACCAGCGGAGGTGCAGTTTTGTCTTGGGGAAGTGGATCAAGTGTTGCACAAAACTGGGGATACTTTACAATATACCCTTCCAGTTGAGTTCGATACTGAAGAACAAGATCTGTTGCCTGTTCCGCAACCCCTTGTTCTGCCAGAATATGAAGATCGGTTTCTTCGATCCGGACTTGGGTTGAGACCAGACCGGCCTGAGAGACCAGCTGCCGATACACCCTTTTAGAATATGATTCCGGCTTTTTTTTTCGCTTATGAGACTTCATAACAAGTCTATTGGTCTCGTTTCCATCCTTGATGGCTTCGCCTGCTCCCTTGGCAACAGAAAACAAAAATTCTATTCTCATATACCTTTATGCCATCTTCTCAAGATCTTGTCATTCTTTTTACACGGTATCCAAGGCCAGGCAAATGCAAAACCCGGCTTATTCCAGTATTAGGCGATGAAGAAACAATCAAAATACATCAACAACTGGTGAGCCATATCCTGAAGGAGCTCGGTGAATATATTCGCCGCAACAACAGCGAACTCTGTATTTATTATGACGGAGGCTCCCTCTCCGAAATGGAAGAATGGCTGGGCAAGAACTATTCTTTTATTCAACAGCAAGGTGATGACCTGGGCCAGCGTATGTCCCAGGCACTTACCCGAGCCCTCAAGCAGGGGCGTAATGTTATCCTTCTCGGATCAGACTGTCCCGCCGTCAGTGTCTCTCTCTTACAGGAGGCCCTTGACTCACTCCATCATCATGATATGGTGGTGGGTCCTGCCCACGACGGTGGCTACTACCTTATTGGGCTGACGCGAAACGTCAGTAATGACAGCTGCCGAAAACTATTCACCCATATTCCCTGGTCTACGCCGCAGGTCCTGAACAAGACCCTTCAACGGGCACATGAGCAGAAACTGCACCTCCACATTCTTCCGACACTTCATGACATTGACACAGCAGAAGATCTCAAATATTTCCATCATCATCCCCACCCTCAATGAAGCGCAGAACCTTTCTGCACTGCTGCCTCTTTTGGAAACAGATGCAGAACTGATTATCGTTGATGGTGGAAGCACGGATGACACGGTCAAGCTCGCCCACAACCTGGGCTTTCGAGTAGAAACCTGCTCAGGAGGACGGGGAGCACAACTGAATTTCGGTGCGCAATGTGCCACCTCTCCCATACTGCTCTTCCTCCATGCCGACACCCTGCTTCATCCGAATTTCCAACAGTTGGTGACAGCATGTCTGGCACGTCCAGATATAATCCTCGGTGCTTTTCGTCTCCAGGTAAAAGAAGCCGGTTTTTTCTTAAAAACTATTCTCAAAAGTGCAAATCTTCGCTCTCGGCTCCTGCAACTCCCCTACGGAGATCAAGCCTTTTTTCTTCGCAAAGAGAACTTTAAAAAGCTTGGCGGTTTTACGGAATTACCAATAATGGAAGACTACATCTTTGCCAGGCAGGCAAAAAAGAAGGGGAAGGTGGTCACCCTGCCACAGGAGGTCATCACCTCAGGCAGACGCTGGCAACGATTGGGACCTCTACGAACAACTTTGATTAATCAGCTGATCATTTGTGCATATCACCTGGGTGTTTCACCAAAGAGGCTGGCCTCATTTTACCGGAGTGGGTTGATCTTCGGGAAATTCAGTGGGAACAAAGGGACGGACCATAGACTCTAAGGCTTCAGGTGCCTTCTCGGAAGAGATGGCAGGCTCTTTTTGCAAAAAGGAGTCCCGCATTTTCTCATCCTTGATCAGACCACGAAAGACTTCAGTTGCCTGTTTCACATAGGGGTAGAGCCGACAGTTGCGGATCATCGGATTTTCAGGGGCAAGAACCCCGGTCAAAACCATATTAAGCAAAATAACAAGGACTCCACCTTTGACAATGCCAAGCAGACCACCCAGGAGTTTATCGAACCAGCCGGCAACGGTCAACTCCACTACTTTGGCCAACCCCTTACCCAGCAACATGGTCACCACATAGGTGACAGCAAAGAGAATCGCATAGGAGGTCCAGAAAACCGCATGGGGATTATCCGTTACTTCTCGCAAAAATGGAAAGAGTTTGTCATGATACTGACCGGCAATAACATACCCGATGAGCAGAGCCACCAGCACCGTAATTTGCCGCAAAAAACCCACCCAAAACCCACGAAAGGTAAAGAGGAGCAACAATGCAATGATGACAAAATCATATCCCGTCAGCTGAACACCACTAATCATTAGCAATCCTTATTAGAGAGAAACTCTTATTTTAATTTTTCTTACAACTTTAGATAGCAGGAACACTTTAAAATGCAAGGATTTAATCTACCCCCATTTCCAGGCAGGAGCAAGGAGTGATTTTTGACATCATCCCCCAACATCTGCTGGCTCTGAGCCACAGGCTTTTCCCAAGCTCCATTCCTACAGCAGTTATACTGCCTTTGATTGACCTGGAACATGAAACAGCCCCCCTTGACCAGTGGCTCCATGAGAAAGAATTGGCCCAGCTGGCGGGTTATGTCTATCCGAAACGACGACGGGAATGGCTGGCTGGCAGAATCTGCGCCAAACAGGCCCTGCGCACCTTTTTCCAGCATTCATCAAAGCCACCACTCATTCCTGAACACAACCTGTGCAGAGTGGCTTCCGAAGAATCAGGCCAGCCCTACTTTGGCCAACTACCTGGAATATCATCACCTCCCCCCAACCTTTCCATTACCCATTCCAAATCCCTTGCTGCTGCCTTGGTCTGTGCAACCCATTGCGGTATTGATATCCAGTATCCAAGTGAAGGCCTGCAGCGCGTCAAAGAACGATTTTGCACCGAGGAAGAGGAACAGAGACTGCAACAATCTCTCCCACACCTTCCGCAACTCTCAAGACTTGCCCTGCTCTGGACAGGAAAGGAGGCTGTCAAAAAGATGGTCAGCCCCGCAGGTATTCCCGGATTTCAGGAAATCAAGCTTTGCAACATTACAGATACCGATAATACGGACACACTCCTCCACTTCTCCATAGCAACTGTGCAGAGCACCTCTCTTCCCGTTGTAGCCGGGCTCCTCAGCAATGGATATGGAATGGCCCTCTGTTGCCTTGAAGACACAAGGGTACCACAAAAAAGGAGGCCAAACGCCCATGCCGGAACTCCCTGAAGTCGAAGTCATCTGCAGAGGATTACAATCTCATATTCTTGAGAGGAGCATTCTCACCATACGCTGTTCCGGCAAGAAACTGCGTACGCCAATAGCCTGCAGGGAGATGAACGATGAACTCTGCGGCGGCAAGATTGTGAACCTCACAAGGAGGGCCAAATACCTGGTCATGAAAACAGACAAGGGATCCGGCCTCATCATTCACCTGGGAATGACCGGAAACCTGGGTATCTTTCCGGCAGGATCTCCGGAAAAAAGTCATGATCATGTCTGCTGGCTCCTGGATAACAACACAGAACTGCGATACAATGACACCAGAAGATTTGGCTCCATTCGACTGCTCTCTTTGAAAAACGGCAAGACAGAAGAAAGAGAGTTCTTTTCTGCAATTGGTCCCGAGCCCCTTTCCCGCGCCTGCTCCACCGCCTACCTCATGCAACAGGCAACACGCCGCAAGCAACCGGTCAAGTCCTTCCTTATGGACAGTCACATGGTGGCCGGAATCGGCAATATCTACGCCAATGAGGCCCTGTACCGAGCACACATCCATCCGCAACAACCTGCATCATCTCTCTCCGCAAGAGACTGGAAACGCTTACTGATTGTGCTGCGTAAAACCCTGCGACATGCCATCGATTGCGGTGGCTCCACCATAAGCGACTTTGTCAACGCCTCGGGCGAGGGCGGATATTTCCAAATGAATTTTCTCATCTACGGGAAGACAGGAGAACCCTGTGCCCGCTGCAACACCCCAATCGAAAAAATTCAGCTCAGCGGACGGGCAAGTTTTTTCTGCCCCTGCTGTCAGCCAAGCGTTACAGACGATAAGGAAGCAGAGTTGCCGCCTGCCAAGTGAACTCGAACCATTTCTCCACAGCGAAGTGCTCGTCTCCCTGCCGGACAGTAAATATAACAGTTTTCCGGATCATTCCGTCTACCCGGACGAACATGACAGATCCCATCTTCAACACTCAGTCTTCCATTTTTCAAACGGGGAAGGTCCCGCTTTTTCAAGAATAACTCCTCTGTCAAGCGAGCCCGAATCTGTTTGGGCAGACAACTGCCTGCACCCTGCAAACGAAGCAGTGCCGGATGTAGCAACTCGTTAAAAAGGAGATGGACAGCTGGAGGCGGCCCCGGCATGCCAAAAAAGAGAGTGGTGCCGAGCAATCCGAAAATTGTCGATGTTCCAGGTCGCAGTTTAAGGGAACGGTAGATCACCTTACCACCAACACGGGAAAAGGCTTCCTCGATAAGGTCAAATTTTCCAGGACCCATGCCTCCGGTACTGATAATGACATCAGTTTTTGTACGATCTATTCCGGAAAGAACCTCACAAACTGCACCCAAGTCATCTGTCACCATACCGAGATTCTGTGGGATAGCCCCGGACAGTCTGATCAGACTCTGCAGCAGGTAGGGATTTGCTGAAAACTTTTGTCCATCAATTTTCCTACTGGCAGGGGAAACCAGTTCGTTGCCGGTGCAAAAGAAACTGACCAGTGGTCTCTTCACCACTGAAACATCCTGATAGCCGACCCCGGCAAGATCAATCTGATGCTCCGGCCTGAGCGAAGTTCCCCGAGAAACAATGACACGCCCCTTGGCCAGATTACTGCCTCGGGCATGGACAAAAAAACCGGTCTGGTTCAAAAAACGGTCGGGAACCTCCACTATGGTGTTTTCAACCTGGCAACATTCCTGGGGGATCACTCCCCGACATCCAAGTGGAAGCAATCCTCCGGTCATAATTCGCACCGCCTCACCCGAGCGCAGACGAAGCTTCCTGGTATCCCCGGCTGCGACCTCACTGACAATACGGAAGCAACGCCTGCTGTTCCCGGCTGCATCTTTCTCCGGTCTGCCAATACCATAGCCATCACGTAAGGACTGGTCAAAACCTGGCAAAGGCTCCAGGGCGGGAAGCGAACTGGCAGGAAAACGATGCAGACAATCATCCAAAGGCACTCTCTCCTCGGACAGCACTGCGCACTCTCCAAGAATCATACGCTGGGCTGTTTTCAGATCCACCCCCTGCTCCCTGTCCTCATCCATATGCCTTACCTTTTCTTAAACGTAACTATTCAGCTAATGCCTAATAGCTGGCAAACAACCGCTCTGTAACTGTTTAGCAGTGCTTAATATTCGTTCAGTTAGGATTTCGAAGCATACTAGTGCTATTCGAGAAGACCTAAATGGAAGAAGATGAAGTGCTGCTGAATAGTTACTCTTAAACAAAAAAAAATCGCTTTCATGCCACAACAGGCAGAAAAGCGATTTCTATCTCAATCCCTGAAATTTTTCAAGGAGTTCTGGATGATTATACAAGCTACACGGTGAGATCGTCACGCACGGTCTTACGCGGACCACCATGTCCGGCAGTGGACCAGTCACGAATGGGCGTAATGACTTCCATCTGAGCTGACCGGTCAAAGGAACAGAGGCGATCATGGATAGACTGCCAGACACACTCCACATCCTTAGCAATTTCACATTTACCATCTACGGAACCGCCGCAGGGACCGTTCATCAAACTCTTTGCACAGCGTGCCACCGGACAGAGTCCACCGGTAAGATGAAGGATACAGTCACCACAGCCGGCACACTGTTCCGTCCACTCACCCTGCTCGGAAGAACCACCGAAAAAGGTGGTATTGAGTGCCGGATAGACCATGGTGTCCTTGCGCAGGTTGGAGATAAAATTAACTCCGACACCACATGCAGTGGAGACCACGGCATCATACTGTCCCTTCCACTGATCGATCTCATCAATATATTCACGATCGCACTGACGAACCAGACTACCAATAGTGGTTTCGACAGATTTACCTTCTTTTTTCATGCCAAGGCGAATAAGCGAAGACAGGATTTCAGCCTCTCTTTCCCCTCCAGCCGAGCAGACAGTGACACATCCACGACAGGCCAGCACCAGAACCTTTTTACAGTCCTTCACCATTCCGATAATTTCCGCCATGGGTTTTCGTTCTGCAACAATCATTTCTCTACTCCACTCATATCTGATAGGGACGCTGATGTTCCCTGTCTCTGAAAGACATCTGCAACGCCTTTAAATCACCTTTTCAGGTTTACAATCTCTCTGCAGCTGTCACACTCCTAAAAAGGGCTTGGACCAAGATCACGAATCCGGCCATCCATTTCTTTTCCCTTTTCTACAAACTCAGGATGCAGACCACGGGGCAGATGATACATCTCAACACGTCCACCCTCCACACCTAATTCTTCCAGAGCGGCCCTGACAGCAGCGACACGCTTTGCCGCACGAACACTGCCCTTCACATTATGACAACCGTCCGCAGGGCAACCCACCACATAGACACCATCGGCGCCATCTTCAAAGGCCTGAAGCAGGGTGGTGACCTGCAGCTTTCCGGTACAGGGAACCCTGACCAGACGGATGCTGGACGGAAAGCCCAACTGCTCAAGTTCATTACCCTCTTCGGCACAACTCTGCTGGGAGGTATAATGGCAGCTAAACAGGGTTATAGCAGGATCAAAACTCATCTCTATCCTCTCATACGTATCAAATTCCAACTGGTTTCAACAACCGAGTCGAAGCATTTCTTTTATTAAAATAGTTCACAGGAACTCAACTCCCGAGAGAACTTTGCACCCTAAGAACTAAGCAGTGGTTACTCTTACTGACCACAGGCGGCTATGAGCCGTTCATCCTGAGATTCATTCAAGGTGATAGCTTTTGCCGGACACTCTTCGACACAGATACCACAGGCCCGACATTCTTCCACATTAATGGTGGCCACACCCAGTTTATCAATCTTGGGAATGGACCAGGGGCAGGTACGAACACAGGTAAGACAGGCCACACAGAGATCACGTTCCACCTTGGCCGCCTTGCCCTTTTCGATCAGCTCCTCTTCACTTACATAGCCCTCTTTCAGAGCCAGCTTGGAGACTGCGCCCATGATTTCGGCAAAGCGTACATCCTGAGGACAGACAAAGACACAGGACTGACAACTGGAGCAGTACCAAAGCAGGTCTGAACCGAGCAGTCGATCTTTCATGCCCATACGGATCATATGAATTATCTTTCGCGGATCAAATTCCGGAATAGCTTGGCTGACCGGACAGATTCCGCTACAGGCTCCGCAGGCAAAACAACTGTTGAGGTGTTCTCCGCCAGGAAGCGAAGTAACTTCCCCGTTAAAAGCTGGATCAAGTGGTGTAGTTGGCTTTCCCATGTGCTGACTCTTAACTCTTTTAAGGTTCAAACGATGACCACATTCCGGCCACCATGTTAATTGATACTTATCATCAGTGAAATTTATAATCTAACGGAAGAGGATCTTTTTGTCAACAAAATGCAACTCAATGCAAGTAAAATCCATTCATCTTTCAACTTGTTGCC
The DNA here is from genome assembly GCA_030145625.1 of Desulfocapsa sp. Lineage (GTDB taxonomy): Bacteria > Desulfobacterota > Desulfobulbia > Desulfobulbales > Desulfocapsaceae > Desulfocapsa. The sequence goes on from JAQYVF010000013.1 coordinate 26,359, forward strand.
GCGTCAGGCCCATATCTCCCCTCTTTTCTCTTGACTTTGACGGGAAGTTACACAATAAATTGAAGCAGAATAGCGCCTTTTTCGCTCCCCGATTGATACAGGGGGAGCAATTTTTCTCCTCCAACTCGCCAGCAACATGCAAACAACAAATAAAGAACTTGTACTGGATAGTCAGACAATACAAAACCGCATCCTTGAAATGGGCAGAGAGATCAGCCAGGATTACCAGGACAAGGAACTTGTCGTTATCGGTGTACTCAAGGGTGCCTTTATCTTTATGGCCGACCTGGTCCGCACCATCTCCATCCCCCTTGCCACCGATTTCATCCAGGTCTCCTCCTATGGAAACAGTTCTGCATCTTCAGGGAAAATCACCCTGGTCTCCAGCCCCAGCCATTCAGTAAAAGGATCCCATGTGCTGCTGGTGGAAGACATCATCGATACAGGGCTCACCATGCAGTGGCTGGCCGACCATTTTTCCGAACAGGGCGCGGCCTCGGTCCGCATCTGCTCACTCATCGACAAGGCCGAGCGACGCGAACATCAGATCAATATTGATTATCTCGGATTTTCCATCCCCCGTGGATTTCTCATTGGCTACGGCCTCGATTTTGAAGAAAAATACCGAAACCTGCCGCAAATCTATCACCTCAACCTCTAATCAAATCGCCATGACAAAAAAATCCATCGCAGTCATCCTCTCCGGCTGTGGCAATCAGGACGGAGCCGAGATCCATGAGGCAACGCTTAGCCTTTTGGCAATCCACAAACATGGTGCCGATTACCAGTGCTATGCCCCGAATATCCCTCAGCACCACGTCCTGAATCATCTCACCGGCAAGGAGATGGACGAAGAACGTAACGTACTCATCGAATCAGCCCGTATTGCCAGGGGTGATGTACTCGATCTGGCAGATTTTTCGGCTTCTCGCCACGACGCCCTGGTGATCCCCGGCGGACTGGGAGCTGCAAAAAACCTTTCCACCTATGCCTTTGAGGGTTCCGACTGCCGTATAAATGAAGATGTACGAAAAGCAATCCTGACCATGGCTGAGCAGAAGAAGCCCATTGGCGCCCTCTGCATTGCTCCTGCCATCCTGGCCCAGCTCCTGGATCAGGTCCTTGTAACCATCGGCCAGGACCCGACAACTGCAGCAAACATCGAGGCCATGGGCGCACATCATACCCCCACCCTGCATGGAGAAATAGTTGTGGACAAAGAACGCAAGGTGGTTACCACCCCCTGTTACATGCTCCCTTCGCGGGTCGATCAAATAGCAGAAGGTGCCGACAAACTGGTTCAGGAAGTCCTGAAATTCGCTGAAGAAGGCAATCCACGCTAGCCGATACCAACTGGCCAAGGGCATCCCTCACACAACTAGAATCCAGCACCTCACCACAACTCTCCCCCCGAGCGTCCACATCCAGCGCATACCTGTTCCCAGGACACGAAACATGCATATTGGCTTCCATACTTTCCAATCTGCAACAACCACTGGCCGTTGGAATCCTCCGAAATTTCGGGAACGGTCTTCAAGGTACCCTCAAGTCATTAACCGTGAAAGCGACAAGAAATATTCCGGCTCAAATTGAGTGGAGAAAGTTACATTTAACCGGATTCAGAAAAAGGACGGCTTATGGGGTATGAAGGATTTCTCTTTATATTTCAAGCACTTTTGGTCCAGGAGGTAAATTTCACAGGAGACGAGCCACTCCTCAGACCTGATTGGTTTGAATTTGCAACTCACTTGCGAAAGATAGGTATCACGTCAAAAAAGATTACTAATGGCATTGCTCTGACGAATGAAGTTATCAAGCAAACAATTGATGCGGACATTGCAGGTATCGGTGTAAGCCTGGACGGCCTTGAAGAAAGTCATGATCACATACGTGATTCCCCAGGACTCTTTCGCCATGTGACCATGGGAATAGAAAATCTGAGCAAAGCGAAAATTCCGATTACCGTCCTTACCACAGTGAACACTCTGAACATTTCAGAGTTGCCGTCAATCTATGAGCATCTGCTTTCCTTGGGAGTCAAGCGTTGGTAAGTTCAACCGATATTTCCTTTGGGCAGGGTTCGGAATATGCTCCACCTTCGGTTAACCGAATCAACATATCTGCGTTTTGGGGAGTTAGTGTCACAATACAGCCAGGATGCTGCCAAAAACGGCATGGAAATACTTCATGGAGACAGTTTTGGCTATTTCACAGAATATGACACTCGCTCACCTCCATGGAGAGGTTGCCCGGCCGGTCTCGTATCATGTGGTGTGACCTGTGACGGGAAAGTAAAGGGCTGTCTGTTCATGCCTGACGAACTTGCCGAAGGCGACCTGCGCACAAAAGATCTCTGGGAGATATGGTTCGATCCTGACTCCTTTCAATACAACCGAAACCACTCCACGAACATGCTAGGGGGGGTTGCCGAGAATGTGACAAAGCCGACCTCTGTCAAGGGGGGTGCTCATCCATGTCATATGGGGCAACAGGAACGTTTCACAATGACCCCTACTGCTTTTATCGCATAACTCAAACGCATTCAAACAAGGCGAATTCAAGTCATTTCAATAAAAACTTCACTTGCCAAGGCAGAACTGTTCAAAGATAACGTCCAGGACATCTTCAGTGGTAGTGATGCCGACAATGGCGTTGAGTTGGTCCAGACAGTCCTGGAGATCAATGGCCAGCAGGTCACTGGTTATCCCTGCCTGCAGCCCTTGACGGAGTCTGGTGGCAGCATTGTGAGCCCGCAGCAGGGCATCCTTGTGTCTGATATTGGGAGCGCACCCCTCTTCTTCCCACTGCTTCCTGTCGCCTGTGACAGTGGTAAAAACAGCATCTTTTAACTCCTCTATACCAAGCTGTTGTTTTGCAGAAATTTGAATGAGACCTTGGGACTCTTCTAGTGTCCCAAGAGAGGCAATATCCGGTTGCTGGTCGGCAAGGTCAATTTTATTGCTAACCAGGAGCAGAGGTTTGTGCCTCACAGTGGTGAAGAGTTGCCTATCCTCTTCCGTCATTCCTCTTTGCGCATCCAACATAAAGAGGACAAGATCAGCCCTGTCTATCTGTTTTCTGGCACGCTCTATTCCCAACTCTTCCACTTCATCCGCACCCTGGCGAATACCGGCAGTATCGACGATCCGCACCGGTATCCCGTGAATATCAAGGTATTCCTCGATGGTATCACGGGTTGTACCGGGAATAGCAGTCACCAGAGCTCGTTCTTCCTGGAGCAATGTGTTGAGGAGACTGGATTTTCCAACATTTGGCAAACCTACAATGACCACGGAGATACCATCACGGAATATCTTACCCTGATCAGCCTGTCGCAAAAGACGTTCTAATGGAGCAAGAACTTCATCTGTCACTTCGCCAATAAGAACAGAATGATCTATGATCTCCACGTCCTCGTCAGGAAAATCAATGGCTACCTCGACCACAGCCCGCATCCGCACAAGCGAACTGCGAAGGGTATCGACCCGACTGTAGAGACTGCCGCCGAGTTGATCCAGTGCCAGATCCATTCCCTTTCTGGTTCTGGCGGAGAGGATATCGATGACTGCTTCGGCTCTGGTCAGGTCAATCCTACCATTTAAAAAGGCGAGCTTGGTAAATTCTCCAGGATCGGCCAGACGTACACCACGGGATACCAACAGTTCCAGGACTCTCTGGAGTACAATAAAATTTCCGTGACAATGGATTTCCACCACATCCTCACGGGTGTAAGTCTTTGGTGCAGCCATAAAAACGGCCAGCACTTCGTCAAGAATCTTTTCTCCCTGGGGGTGGACGATATGCCCATAATAGAGACGATGACTGTCAAAAGAACAGCTCGTATTCCGGGGACGGAAAATGGCCTGCAGAGAGTGCAGAGAATGAGGCCCGCTCATACGAATAACCCCTATCCCTCCTGAACCGGGAGGTGTTGAGATGGCTGCAATGGTATCGTTTTCCATGATGGCGCCGTAAGAATTCATTATCTGATGAGTCGAATTCTCATCCAGGATTCAACTTTTCACGAATCTCTTCTCAACAAGTGGAGGCCAAAAAAAAGAAACCCGCTCTAGGAGTCTGTCCGAGAAATCCCTATTCTCAGACAAGCCCTAGCTCAAGAGTTCCCATTTCCCTCAGGTTTGTTCCCATTTCCCTCAGATTTGATCCCTTTTCCCCGTTGCCCTCTCCCCCCGGAACGTTTGCTGCCTCCGGATTTTTTCCCTTTTCCAGGTTTATAGATGAGAATTTTTTTAAACAGACCGTCACCCACGCTGCGGGAACGTATCTCCTTATCATCCTGAAGGGCAACGTGAACAATTCGCCGCTCTGAAGGATTCAGAGGGGGGATGGCCTGGGTCTTTCCATTTTCCTTCACCAGGCTAGCAAGCTCTTTTGCCCGCGCCATCAATTCTACCTTTCGTTTTTCCCTGAAGTCACCAACATCGATGGAGAGACGGACCTTTTCTTCGATCTTTCTGGTAATCAGTTTTCTCAGGATATACTGCATCGAATCAATAATCTTGCCATCCTGGCCGGTGAGCGCCTCTTCATGCTCTCCGTTGATACGACAACGTACCGTGGACCCATCGAGTTCTGCTGTTACCTCGGATGGAAAGCCCATCAGACGAAGCAGCTCGGAAAGCTCCTGCCGTACCGTTTCAACACTTTCCGCTCGAATTTCAGTCAAGGCGTTCTGCGGTGTATGTTGCTTATCTTTAGGCTCTTCGACCTTAGGTTTTGCTTCTTGCTCAGTCTCATCCACAACTTCCGCAATCGACTCAGTGGATTTTTGTTCCACAACGGCTTCAGCTGTAGGCTCAGAGATGGACTCTTCCACAACTTCAGGTACAGGCTCGGAGGAAAGCTCTTCCACAACGGTTTCAGCTGCGGGCTCAGGGGCAGCGGGAACATCCGCTTGTACCTCATTAACCACAGAATTTGCCGCAACCTTAACCATGGCTCTGATATGGGCTTTCTTACGAATAAGCCCGAATACCCCCATGGATCCAATCTCAACAACTTCTATTTCAAGTTCTTCCTGAGGAACCTGTAACCTTTTACAGGCCACCTTAATTGCATCCGTTACTTCTTTACCGTAAAAATCTTTTTTCTTTCCTGAAGACATTGCTATTCCTCATGAAGACTGTCAACATTGAAGAGAGCAAATCCCTTCAATGATGACATAGTATATTAGTTGACCAGGGACTGAAACCTTGGCAAAACCTGAAACTGCAAGGAGTTACAGGTCTACATTTTCTGGCGATTAAGCAGCTGCTGCTGCAAAATAGCAAGCAGATTATTAACAAACCAGTACAGGACCAGGCCGGAGGCAAAATTGACAAACATAAAGGTAAAGAGGATAGGCAAAAAGAGCATTATTTTGGCCTGAGTAGGATCTGCAGTGGTCGGGGTCATTTTCTGCTGCAGAAACATGGACCCACCCATCAACAGGGTCAACACCGGGATCCCTCCCAAATATGGAATATCAATACCGATGGGGAGCCGGTCCGGGGCCGATAAGTCAGTAATCCAGAGCATGAACGGCGCATGACGCAGCTCAATACACATCAGCAAGACCTTATACAGGGCAAAAAAGACTGGTATCTGCAAAACCATGGGCAGACAACCACCCAGAGGATTCACCTTGTAAGTCTTATACAGGTTCATTACTTCCTTGTTCATCCTGGTGGGATCGTTTTTGTATTTTTCCTTGAGCTTCACCATCTTGGGCTGCAATTTCTGCATATTCTTCATGGACTTCAACCCCTTTTGGGTAATAGGCCAGAAAATTGCTTTAAAGATGATGGTCACCAGAATAATGGCAATACCGTAATTTTTGAAGACTCCGTAAAAAATATTAAGCAGCCAGAGGGTGGGTTGAGCGATAACATCAAACCAGCCAAAGTTAACGGCCTTATAAAGATTTGAACCCACAGATTTCAAAATATCGAGTTTTTTGGGACCGAAATAGAGCTTGTAGGTGTAGACTTTTTCTTCTCCCGGCTGCAGAGTATCAAGAGTACTGCTCACCTTCATGCGCACGCCCTCTTCACCAAATTTCTGCATGGTTGTGGAGGCAACACTGTCACCCTGAGGGATAATTCCGCACATAAAATAGGTCCCCTCATAGGCGGCCCAGTCCATCCGCCCGTCAACAGTCATAGGACCGTCTTCGTAGCCGCCGACTTTAACTTCAGTGAGGGATTCATTCATGTAGTATGCAGGGCCGATAAAAAGGAACTGACTACCAGGTCCTGTCTCCCTGAATGGTTTATTGGACTGATGGAGTTCAGCAGCTCCCTGCAATACGCCGGAAGAGATATTCTTGACCCGGACAGCGAGTTCCATGACATAACTGTCCCTATTGAAGGTATAGATCCTTTCTATATCCAGACCATTCCCTTGTCCCTTCATCACCAGACGGCCTGTATTTTCGGCAAAAGCTACCTCGGTGGCACCTGTCTCATAAAAGGTATTAATAGGGACAACACTGCCCCAGGAAAATTCCAAGGGCAAACCATCCTGATCCCCATCCACCTTGACCAGTTGCATACCAGGAGAATCCTTATCCCCGGTCTCTTTATAGTCTTTCAGGACAAAGCTCTTCACAGCACCACCATCTTCTGAAAGAAGTGCTGTATACACATCTGTGTCCACGGTCACTGTCCTGGCCTCACGATCAGGACGTTCCATCCCCTCTGCAACAGCCCGGGAGGGCTGAGTAGCCGCTGCAGTGACGGCAGCCTTCTTTTCTGACTCTACAGCACCGCTAACACTCTCTGTCTGCACTCCACCATTTTCCTCAGCGACCTCAACCGGACCAAACCCCACAAAAAAGTACTGATATCCGATAAGAATCAGGAAGGAGACAATAATTGCTAAAAATGTTCTATAAATATCCATGCTATTACCAAGTTAAGAAATGACGCTCTTACGATGTCAGCGTCTGGGTATTACTACACTTCTTTCTTCCTCTTTTCGGGCCACATCCCCCCTGACACCCACTTCCTGAGACAGGCGGTACAGGATCATAGCCTCCCTGACAAAAAGGCTGGCATCGTACAATACGACCAAGAGCCAACAATAGTCCACGCCAGGTACCATGGGTCTCAATGGCCTCAATGGCATAGCAGGAGCAGGAAGGAGTAAAACGACAACTGGGGGGAAGAAACGGAGAAAGGAAATAACGATAGCCGCGGATCAAACCGAGGCAAATCCTCTGTATCAACAGACGAACCTTCGATGGAGAAGAAATATTCACAGCAGACAGAACCACGGTCTTTTCACTGTAGTCCTCACACAATTCATTAGGGAATGATCCTGTCGCACGTTCACGCTTCGACTCGTTCATCCCGGCAAAAGAGCCGGGATTCAAGTTTCAAGTTTTGCCACAGAGGAAGAAATCTCAGCAGGTGTCTTGAGGAGGAAATCAGGACGGACGGCAAAAACAATGTCAGCACATCCGGGATAAAGAGCTCGGTGTAAGCGAAAGGACTCACGAATAATCCGTTTTATTCGGTTTCGCTTGACTGCCCCTTTAAGCTTTCTGTGAATGCTGATGCCAATCCTGTTGTGTCCCAGCTCATTGGAACAAAAGATCAGGGAAAACCCTTTTCCACGATAACGTTTTCCCTGCCTGTAGACTTTTTCAAACTCCCGGCCCTTTCGTACCAGAGCAGTCTTCGGGAGCTTAAACCTCGGCAACGTTATCAGGCGGAAAGACGCTTACGCCCTTTTGCACGACGAGAATTCAGGATTGCACGACCGGCACGAGTACTCATGCGGAGGCGGAAACCGTGGGTACGTTTACGTTTGAGATTACTTGGTTGAAAAGTACGCTTACTCATTATTCACTCCTTGCCCACACAAAAGAGGCAGATTTCCATTATAGTTTACCGGTTCTTATTATATCTAACAGAGATTCGCTGCTGTTCCCGGTCTTCCTTACCTTGCCCAATCTTTCCACTGAATCTCACTATTCGCAAGGCACAAAATCAAGAAAAGAGTAACATTAACCATATTCGCCTGCCAGTGTCAAACATTTTCGTTTGTCCTGTTCAATAGCACCTTGCACAAGCCCCCCCCCCTGTGCTAATGTTTTTTTGAAGGCTAGGCAAGATAAAGATTCAGGCCAAAGGCTCGTTAACAAGTTGCAATAGTGTAGCTGTCAATACCTCCCTGAAACAAATTAATATGACCTTACTCTATTGCCTGCTCTTCAGCCTACACCCCTCAAACTATTATGAAGCCAAAAATCACCTACAACGATCTCGACTGGCATAGCCTATGGCAAAATGCCCGCGAACAAAAATCATGGACGGCCAAAGGCCCTGCCGACTGGGACAAAAAAGCCGCCGCCTTCGCTGCCAGAAACAAAACATCTCCCTATGTCAAGCTGGTTCTACAACGCTTACCGCTTGACAAAGATATGTCCATCCTGGATGCCGGCTCAGGGCCTGGAACCCTCACTATCCCCCTGGCCCGACAAGTCCGGTCAGTTACCGCCCTTGACTACTCCCTCGGTATGCTGAATGTCCTGGAGAAGCAATCCCAAAAACAAGGCCTGAACAACATCACCACTGTCCATGGCTCCTGGGATGACGATTGGAAAGAACTGGGAATCAAACAGCATGATATCTGCATAGCCTCTCGATCATTAGGTGTTGACAACCTGAGGGCTGCCCTGCGCAAGCTCAACTCCTATGCCCGCAGCTTCGTTTTTATTGCTGACCGGATCACCCCTACTCCCTTTGAACCCGGTGCCTTTCGTGCCGTTGACAGGCCTTTTCGCTCCGGCCCAGACTATATCTATACAGTCAACACCCTTTACAGTATGGGGATCCACCCCTGTGTCGATATCATCAGCCTGGAAACCAAGACCTCTTTTGACTCCATGGAAGCAGCTCTCGAATCCTACCGCTGGATGTTTAAGGACCTCACCGCAAAAGAAGAGGAAAAACTTCAGGAATACATCCTCAGTAACAGCCTGCCTGACGACAACGGCAACATCATCGTCAACCGATCACACCCGCCTCGCTGGGCCTTGATCTGGTGGAAAAAAGAAGATTAAAATCAGTTATGCATTTTTCCTCTATTGCCCATGTCATTGGAGTGTTGCTTATTGTTACCGGCAGCTCCATGTCGCTGCCCATAGCCTGTTCTTTCTATTATCAGGAAAACGATCTTCACTCTCTCCTTTACTCCGCTCTCATCACGCTTGGAATCGGGATCCCCATCCACCTGATTTTTCGAAAAAACAATGAATTAAACATCAAGGACGGCTTCATCATTGCGGTGACCGGCTGGATCTTTGTATCAGCTTTTTCCGCCCTGCCTTTCATGCTGCACGGGTCAATTCCTTCTTTCACCGATGCCTTCTTTGAAATGATCTCCGGTTACACAACCACCGGGGCTACCATTCTCACAAATATTGAAGCACTCCCCCATGGCCTGTTGTTCTGGCGAAGCCAGACGCATCTCCTCGGAGGAATGGGGTTTTTGACACTTGCAATCATCTTTCTCCCCAATGGAATGGGAGGGTTACGTCTCTTTCGGGCCGAATCAAGCCCGGGCCAGGTCATCACCAAGGAAAAGTTCAAGCCCCGCAACCGGGACACCATGGTCAGGCTCTGGTGGATTTACATTGCTCTCAATCTCATCCAGATCGTACTGCTATGCCTGGGCGGGATGCCGATTTTCGACTCCCTCTGCACCGCCTTCGGTACTGTCTCGACATCCGGATACTCCACCAGAAATGCAAGTATCGGTGCCTACAACAGTGCTTATTTTGATTGGGTTATCACCATCTTTATGATTCTTGGCGGACTAAGCTTTGTCCTTCTTTACCAGGTAATAAGAGGAGACCTCAAGGTCCTGAGAATCAACACCGAACTCCGCTGGTACGCAGGATTCATTCTCTTCTTCTGCGGCGCAATCACTCTGATCCTCTGGACAAACGGTACATACACCAATATCTTTGATGCCCTCAGGTACGGAACATTTCAGGTAACGTCCCTTCTCACCACCACAGGTTTCGGTACCGCCGACTATGAACAATGGCCCCAGTCGGCCCAAATGCTGCTCTATATGGTATGCTTTATTGGGGCCTGTGCCGGTTCCACAACCAGCGGTATAAAAGTCGTCCACTATGTTATCATCTGTAAGTATATGCATGCCTCTATACGGAAGATGTTTTTTCAGCCTATGGCAGTTGCTTCAATCAGGCTCAATGGTCGAACAATTGATGACAACATCATAAGCCTTGCCCTCTGCTACTTCATAATCAATATCGTCATGGTACTGATCGGCGGCTTTATCATGACACTCACCGACAACATGGACTACACCACAGCCATGAGTTCGGTTATTGCCTCATTAATGAATATCGGCCCCGGCTTCGGGGATGTAGGGCCTTCTGAGAATTATGCTTTCATTTCAAACATTGGCAAATGGTTTCTCTCCTGGAATATGCTGGTTGGACGCCTGGAGATGTTTTCTGCTCTGGTGATATTCTACCCTTCGTTCTGGAAAAGATAAAATTACCCCATCAGCTCTCCAGCCAAAACCTCCAAACTCATTAAAATTACTCTGCAAAAACAAAAGAACCAAAAAAACAATATAGAACAACCTCTCCCCCGGAACAACCTCCCTGCAGTCCCGAAAGAATATTATTATTTTACAAAGTCGGACACAGTTACATTCATTGTTTCTATAAAAGATCGAAACCTTCATCTTTTAAACGAACTCCATTTTGCTGACTTTACCTGCCGGAGTGGATTTATCCGCGAACAGGACTTGGCTCGGTCCGCTTGCCTAAGCTAGCTGCGTGGTGGCTCTGTTCGCGACTGAAGTTGCTTCTACACATAGAACTGGAACGCTCGTTGTTGAGTTGTCGCTAATATTATAGTTTTAGCATGGTTCCAAAACCGGTTATTGCAGGTCCTGCTGGACTTTCAATCTGCGAAATCAACCCCACAAACTTCAAGTCGGTGCTTATTTAGTAAAAAAATGTGCCGTCTAATTGACGTATATAAATTTAAAATTTGCCATCCGCTAAATTACATGCATACAATACTTTGCGGCAATGATACTTTGAAGAACGTCACAACAAGTGAAACAGAGTCCTTGAATTGCCTATTAACTTTCCAGACAAAACGATATGCTCAATATATTATTATTTCATTAACAATCTAATAGCTGCATCGAGACACACTTCATTATTATCGGCAATTGAGGCAAATGGATATCCAGTAATTTAAAAATTTCATTCCAACTCCTTTTCTCTTTTTTTCAAAAATAAATTCTTTTGCACAGTATTGTGCGTAATGTGCACACGTACTGCAATCAATACCATTTTTTACCTTCCACACGACACTCAACCCACGCGCAAAGTATTTTTTTTGTGCAAAGCATAAAAAAAATGTGCAAAGCCCTTGCAATGATATTCTGTTTAGTCATATAGTAATAATAATTGATTCAGAAAGGTGCCTCCCTGACGTTTCCAGGTGAACAGGCCCCCTTCTTTTCAAGCTAATTAAAAACGCAACGATCACTGACGTGCTGTACGCATGAATGCACAGCGCTAACTGGAAAACAAGGAGGTAGCTGATGAAGCCAAATGTTGTGGACAGCGCGAAAACTCAGATAAGTGGAGTTAATCGAAGGGATTTTATAAAATTCTGCACAGGAGTTGCGGCTTCCTTGGGACTTTCGGCAAGCTTTGTCCCGCAAATCGCCGCGGCCGTTACTTCACCGAAAAGACCTCCTGTAATATGGCTTTCCGGACAGGAGTGCACCGGATGCGTTGAGTCGCTATTGAGAACCAACCATCCAACCATCGACACCCTCATCTTTGATCTTATTTCTCTTGAATATTCCGAAACGTTAAATGCCGGTTCAGGGCATCAGGCAGAGCACCATCGAGCAATGTCCATTGAAGCGAACAAGGGGAAGTTCATTCTGGTTGTTGACGGTGCTATCCCCGTGAAAGACGGCGGGATATATTGTCAGATCGCCGGCAAACCAGTTTTAGATATTCTCAACGAAACAGCCCCGGATGCAGCAGCAGTTATTGCCATTGGCTCCTGTGCGGCCTGGGGCGGAGTTGCCGCAGCCTCACCAAACCCAACGGGCGCGACGCCGGTCCACAAGATTTTAGCAGGCAAGGGTATACCAGTGGTCAATATCCCCGGATGCCCACCCAATCCTTACAACTTCCTTTCCACGGTTATCCATTACCTGACTTTTAACAAACTTCCTGAACTCGACGAAAAGATGCGACCAAAATTCGCTTACAGCAGACTCATTCACGAAAATTGCGAACGACGCCCTCATTTTGATGCCGGTCGTTTCGCCGAAGAATTTGGCGACGAAGGACATCGCCAGGGATACTGTCTCTACAAGCTCGGCTGCAAGGGCCCGGAAACCCATAACAACTGCTCAACGGTTCATTATGGAGGTGCTTCCTCAACCGGCTGCTGGCCAGTCGCCACCGGAGCCCCATGTTTTGGTTGTTCTGAAGAAAACGTCGGCTTTACCAGTCCGTTATTCTCAAAAGCCAAAGTCACTTCCCCCACACCGCCTTTTGCCTTTAACGACGCTCTACCGAAGAAAGGAGAAGGTGCAAAAGCGTTTGCCTATGGTGTGGCTGGTGCAGCCATCGGCGCTACGGCTGTCGCCCTTGCCAAGAAAGACGGCAAGAAAGATGACAAGAAAGAAGATTGATCGCCAGAAAGTGGGAGCTTTAAGACAATGACAATAAATAGACGTGATTTTCTCAAATATTCCGCAGGTACCGGAATCATGCTGGCAACTACTGCCACGACCGGTTCTGCCAGCATGGCGCCAGAACTTTCACCTGACGCGGTGGGCATTCTCTACGACGCCACCCTGTGCATTGGGTGCATGTCATGCATGGTAAACTGCAAAAAGGCCAATTCAGAACCAGGCGGAGCACTGTACCACAAGAAGACAGCGGGCACAGTCCCTTACGAATATGTGACCGAAGACAAAATCTATGATGCCCCGACAGGCCTCTCTGACAAAACACTCTGTATTATCAAAAAATATAGAGACAAATCACCGGAAGCGGGAAAGGACAACTCCTCTTTTATCAAACAGCATTGCCTGCACTGTGTTGACCCTGCCTGTGTTTCTGTCTGCCCGGTAGGCGCATTAAGAAAACAACCGGACACAGGGATTGTCACCTATGATAAAAACAAGTGTTTTGGCTGCCGATACTGTCAGGTTGCATGTCCATTCGGGATCCCGGCATATGAATGGGAAAAGTCTTCACCCTCAGTGGTTAAATGTCAACTTTGCAATCACAGATACGCGCAAGGTGGCTACTCAGCGTGCTGCGAAAGCTGCCCCACCGGCGCTTCACTTTTCGGTAAAGTCAGCGACTTGCAGGAGGAGGCTAAAAGACGACTGGCGCTCAAGCCCGGCGACACCTATGCCTATCCGGTAAAGCGCATTGATGGTTCTGAAAAAACCGAACAGATTGTTCCTGAATATGTTGACCATGTCTATGGATTAACAGAAGCCGGTGGCACTCAATACATGTTTCTCGCCGGAGTAGATTTCGACAAGCTCGGTTTCAACCCAAATATAAATGATGACGCCTACCCAGGATTCACCTGGGACTATGTTTCCCATGTTCCTATATTGATCGGCTCCCTCTTGGTGGCCGGTACAGTGACACGGTTTGTTACCCAACGATTGGATCGTAAAAACGGCAATAATGACACAAATGACAAGTCTTGATTTCCATGGTGAGATCAGCGACACACCCATGAAGCATGGTGAGCCTGTTGACCATTGTGCAGAGGAGAAAATGATATGGCCAGAAAAATAACAATTGATCCCGTAACTCGAATCGAGGGGCATCTTCGCATAGATTGCGAAGTGGATAACGGCAAGGTCACCAAAGCGTGGTCTTCCGGACAGATGTGGCGCGGTATCGAAACAATTCTTAAAGGCAGGGACCCGCGTGATGCCTGGGCATATACCCAGCGTATCTGCGGAGTTTGCACCACTGTACATGCAATGGCCTCAGTACGGTCAGTGGAAGATGCACTGGGGCTTGAGATACCTGTCAATGCCCAATATATCCGCAACATGATCATTGCTGCCCATGGAATGCATGACCACATCGTCCATTTTTATCAGCTATGCGCCCTGGACTGGGTGGATATTGTTTCCGCCACCAAGGCAGATGCACGTGCAGCAGCAACCCTTGGCCAGAAACTTTCAGGCTGGAAACGCAACAGTGTCCAGGAGATCCAAGGCGTACAGGATCGTTTGAAAAAATTTATCAACAGCGGTCAGCTTGGTATTTTTGCCAGTGGCTACTGGGGTCATCCGGCCATGAAGCTGTCACCCGAGGTAAATCTGCTCGCTGCCACTCATTACCTGCAGGCCCTGGAATATCAGCGGCAGATCAACCAGGTTGTTGCCATTCTGGGCAGCAAGACACCCCATGTGCAGAATCTTGTAGTGGGTGGCGTGACCAATCCTATCAATCTCGACAGCCCTTCCACCTTGACCATTGAGAAGCTGTTCAACATCAAAACCTTAATTGATGAGGTAGGTGATTTCATCAAAGAGGCGATGTTGACTGATGTGGCAGCAATTGGGGCAAATTACGCTGACTGGACCCAGTACGGTGCCGGTGTGCTCAACTATCTTTCAGTACCCGATATGCCCATGGATTCAAAATCAACCATATTTGAGATGCCGGGTGGCTATATCCCCAATGGCGACATCAGTAAATTCTCACCCATTACCAGCCAAAAAGATCCGGTTCTCTACGACAACATCAAAGAGTCCATTAAGCACGCCTGGTATGATGGCGATTGGGATCGTTCACCCTTTGAGGAGGAGACGGAGCCCAATTACACCGGATATGATTCCGAGAAAAAATATTCATGGGTCAAGGCCCCAACTTTCATGGGCAAGCCTGCCCAGGTTGGCCCACTTCCCCATGTTGTTGCCATGTATCTTTCCGGCCATGCGGCAACAAAAAAATATGTGGACGCAACACTTAGCACAGTCAGCTCCCTTGCCGGAACAACGGTGGGAATCGACGCACTCCACTCAACCATCGGGCGCATAGCAGCCCGTGTTATTCGCTGCGCCGTGCTCCACGAAACCATAACTGTGCAGTGGCAGGCACTCATTGATAACATCGGCAAAGGTGACACTGACACCTTTAATGCCCCTGTTTTTCCATCAGGCGAACAGCGCGGAGTCGGTTTTCATGAAGCGCCCAGGGGATTGCTTTCTCACTGGATTGTCATTGAAAACGGGAAAATAAAAAATTATCAGGCAGTGGTTCCCTCCACCTGGAACGCTGGACCGCGAAATAACGATGATGAGCCAGGCCCTTACGAGGCATCCCTGGTGGGTAATCCCATCGCAGATGCCGAGTTGCCGCTGGAAGTTTTACGAACAGTACACTCTTTTGACCCCTGTCTGGCATGCGCCATTCACCTGGTGGACAACAAGAGAACACCGCTCAGTAAAGTAAAAGTACTATAACCCCTACGGAGAATTCTTTTGAGTGCACTGGTTTTAGGTATTGGTAATTTGCTGATTGGTGACGAGGGAGTTGGCTGCCTGGCTGTTGAAGAGCTGATTAAACGTTATCAGATGCCATCGGATGTGGAGTGCGTAGACGGTGGGACTGCCGGCTTTGAGCTGCTCCCTCTTATTGACAACAAAGATCATGTCATTCTTATTGATGCATTACGAAATGACATGACTCCGGGTACGGTTGTTAAAATTGAAGGTGAGGATGTACCCCAATCTTTTCTCAGCTCCATCACTCCCCATCAGCTTGGCATATCAGATGTACTTGCAGCCGCTGCACTCACAGACACCCTGCCCAAAAAGATGGTTCTTTTTGGAGTGGAGCCAAAACAGCTGGATGTTGGCATTGGTCTCTCCCCTGAGGTGGCAATTGGAATGGAAAAGATAATCAAGGTTGTTGTCGAACAACTTCGTGACTTTGGCTATGAGGTGAAAAACAATGGATTCTAATCCGAACATTAAGACATGGACACCAGCAACTATCGTCATGGTACTGATGATCATCGCAGGGACTGCAGTTGCCACGAATCGAATGATTTTTGGACTGGGCGTTACAACCAACCTGAATGATGTCTACCCCTGGGGGTTATGGCTCGGCCTTGATGTCCTTGGGGGAGTGGCAATGGCTGCAGGTGGGTTTATCATTGCCTGTGCAGTGTATCTCTTTAACTGGAAAAAATATCGCCCCATTGTACGGCCGGCTATTTTGACGGCTTTCCTGGGCTACCTGATGGCAGTTGTTGCTCTTTTTCTGGACATTGGCCATCCATTTCGACTCTGGCACCCATCCATCATGTGGCAGTATCATTCTGTTATGTGGGTTGTTGCCATGCATGTTATTTTTTACACAACTACCCTGGCCCTGGAATTCAGCCCCATGCTCTTTGAACGCCTTGGCATGGAAAAAGCACGAAAGGCTGTGGGGAAAATTATGGTTGGAGCGGTCATCTTTGGTGTGATGCTCTCCACCCTCCACCAGTCTTCTCTGGGAGCAGTATTCTTGATTGCTCCTTCAAAGATGTCTGCCCTCTGGTGGGATACCAAGCTGCCATTCCATTTTTTGGTCTCTGCAGTGGCCATGGGTCTTGCCATGGTGAGCTTTGAAACTACACTGAGCCAGAAGTATCTCGGCCACAAAGTTGACAAAGAAATCATCACCGGCCTTGCCAGAGGGTCACTGATCGTCCTCTGTTTTTACTTCCTGCTCAAGGTGTATCAGCTCTTCACTGTTGCCTCGCCGGAAATGGCTGTCGACGGCTCCGTGGAAGGAAATATGTACCTGCTGGAGATGCTTATCGGTGTGATCATCCCCATTGCTCTCCTTTTGGTTAAGAAATACCGAAACAGCCTGTCCATGATCTTCTCCATCAACATCATGGTCATTGTCGGTGTGCTCCTCAATCGCTTGAATGTCTGCATGTTCAGCATGGAAAGGTATGACTCCTGGCGGGGCATGACTTACAGCCCCTCGTGGCAAGAATTTGTTCTTTCCTTAGGTGTTATTTCCGTAGGTGTTTTTCTCTACAAAATGTCGGCAAAACATTTGCCGCTGTTTTCCCACTGACCTGCGAAACAGGATAGAGACATGACATAATTTCATCAAAACAGCGTTCTGTTTGTACCTCGCCATGCTTGAAGGGTTCTTTGCGCCACTCCAAGCATGGCTTTTTTTATCCAACAGCCCCAAAGAAAAGATGAGGAAACGAATCATGCAAAGATTTTCGACTTTAATTATTACGGGATATCTTTTGGTGGCATGGAATATCTGTCTTCCGGGAATCGCTGTGGCTGAAGAGTGCAGGTTACAGGTAGAACAAAAGTGTTCCTCTTGCCATTTTGCGACCTATGTCTGCCCAAAATTGAAAAAGAAAAAAGGCGCATGGGCCTGGAAAAGGACAGTCAAGTCCATGATCAACCATGGGGCATCGTTCACCAATGCAGAAACAAAACAGCTTGTCTCCTGTTTGAGTAATCCTGACAATGACCTGCTTGAGATATGTGCACCTAAAAAATAAAGAGGATTGGTCTGATTGATCACTGCTAGAGCCCTGGCAACCTCTCACCCAATACACTTACCAAGAAAAACTTACACAATCGACAAGCATTACAACAAAAACAGCTCCCTTACATCTTTCAGATGCAGAGAGTCGCAGATGACGATGGCCCTGTCACCGGCATGAACATGGGTTTCACCCACTGCTGTTTCCCATTTGCCGTCCCGAAAGACAGAGCCGACAATGATATGATCAGACAGCATCCTATCGAGCTTAGCCAATGGTTTTTTCGTTATGGGAGAGTTCGGGGCGGCGATCAGATCAACTACTTCGGCATCAAACCCATGCATGTGAGAAACCGACAACAGCTCGCTTCTCCGGATAAAGGTAAAGATTTCATTTCCTGCCAGGATTTTCTTATTGATAGCAATATCAGAACCGCTGGTGGAGGCCAGAACCACATATTCCTCTTTATTAACAAGAGAGATCGTTTTACTCTGATGTTGATTGCCACCCTGTGTCTCTACGAGATGCTTTACCAGCATACAGGTCATAATATTGGTTTCATTCTCTCCGGTTGCCGCAATAAAGGTGTCCATATTAACAAGACCAGCGGCATTCAGGACATCCTTATCTGAACCATCTCCGAGCATTACTTCTGTATCCGGCAACATTGATGACAATTCCACGGCCCGCTTTTCATCTTTTTCCAGTAACTTGACCCGTACCGTATTACCAAGGAGCTGAGCAATCCGACTGCCGACCAATCCACCACCTACGATCATCACCCGAAGACGATGTTGCTTTTTCACTCCTATTAATTCCATCAACCGGGGTAGATCTTCGGTACCGGCCATGATCAGCACCTGATCCTGGGGTAGAATTTCAGTCTTTCCGGTGGGGATAATCGTACTAATCCCTCTGGCCAAAGCCACAACCCGGAAAGGAAACTCTTTATACTTCCCGGCAATTTCAATCAGGGTTTTGTTCGCAAGTGGCGACGCCTCATCTATTCGAGCCGCCATGGCCTGCATTTTGCCAAGAGCAATATCGATAATTTCATCTCCTGCTGTTCGATTAATAAGACGAACAATTTCCTGGGCAGCCAATTCTTCCGGATGGATAAAAAGATCAATTTTCAAATCTTCTGCTTTTAATAAAGAATTCTTATAGCCGTACTCAAGGGAACGAACTCTGGCAATTTTCTGCTCTATACCAAAACTATCTGCAATCATGGCAGAGAGCATGTTCACGGCATCATTGTCAGTGACGGCAATCATGAAGTCAATCTCTCCGGCATTTGCCTCTTTCCAGCATTCAATGGACATGGCGGAGCCGGTAATCAAGCGAGCGTCAAGACTTTCATCTGCCCGGCGAACAAGTTCAGGATCCGACTCAATGATAGTCAGCGCATACCCTTCATGGACCAACCTTTTGGCCAGGTACAGTCCGATCCCGCCTAAGCCCAGAATCAAAATGCTTTCCGAAGGTGTCTTTTTCTTTCCAAACATAATCGTTCCCTCAAAAGGAGAATGGATATAAGGATACTTTAAAAAACCAGAGTCTTCGTTCAAGATTAAGGTATACGTAACGGATAAATGAAAAGAGAGTTTTTCAAGATAGCCATAAATCATACCTATGGATTTAGCCAACAGGGTCGGGTGGGAATTTACGACCATTATTCAAAGCCGTCAACACTTAAGAGACCATAGAGCAATAGCCATTACATTTCCAGCCAGCCGACAATGCCCATTCCGTCCATAACACATTGAAAATATAATACAAAAGCATAACTGTCTCAACACAGAGACAACAGCAGTAAAGATTTTTCATACCGTAGTGAATCTCTTTCCACCACACTCTATTTTAGCCCGCATTTCTTATCAAAATCTACTGCGAAGCCTACAAACTCAGCTTTTCGTAACGACCTTGATGAGAAATGTGAGCTAGTGTAAAATAGCAAAAAAATTCTTCAACAATAGTTGCAACTGTTCAACCATTTAGGTAAAAGGCTGAAGGCTGGAGAAAATATAAACAAGCCCGAACACCACACTTACTTATCAAACCATCCTTCAACAGGGCTATCTGACCATACCGGCATTGTTTTCACCGTTAGTCTCTTTGCCTGAATACTTACCAAGAATTATTACTTATGAATTCATACGATATCGCTGTCATTGGTGCCGGTCATGCCGGTTGCGAAGCCGCCCTTGCAGCAGCCCGAATGGGCTGTAAGACCCTGGTGGCTGTGATCAATGCAGACACCATCGGTGCCTTGTCCTGCAACCCTGCCATCGGCGGCCTGGCCAAAGGTCATCTGGTCCGTGAGATTGATGCCCTGGGTGGAGAGATGGCCAAAAACATCGATGCCACATCTATCCAGTTTCGCAAGCTCAATACCAGCAAGGGGCCGGCTGTTCGCTCTTCCCGGGCCCAGGCTGACCGCCTGCTCTATCGTTTGCGCATGAAGTCAGTTTTGGAAAACCAGGAGAATTTGGAAATCAGACAGACTGTGGTCGACTCCCTTATTGTGGAAAATGGCCGTATCTGCGGACTGCTCACCTCTCTGGATGAAGAGATAGCGGTGAAAGCTGTGGTGGTGGCAACCGGCACCTTTCTCAACGGCTTGATCCATATCGGTCTCAAAAACTTCCCGGCCGGACGCATGGGGGACACCCCGTCCACCAGCCTCTCCGCCTGGTTTAAGGAGATGGAATTCACCATGGGCAGGATGAAAACCGGGACCGTGCCCAGAATCGACGCCCGCTCCATCGATTACTCTGAACTGGATGAGCAACACAGCGATCAGCCGCCTGCCCACTTCTCCTTTGCAAGCACCGGTAGTTACACCCTGCCCCAGCGTCCCTGCCACATCACTTACACCAACCCCAGGACCCATGATGCGATCAGGGCCGGTATCGACCAGTCACCCATGTATGCCGG
The DNA here is from genome assembly GCA_030145625.1 of Desulfocapsa sp. Taxonomy (GTDB): domain Bacteria; phylum Desulfobacterota; class Desulfobulbia; order Desulfobulbales; family Desulfocapsaceae; genus Desulfocapsa. Next base: position 46,887 of record JAQYVF010000013.1, read on the forward strand.
CATCATTGAAGGAGTAGGGGCCCGCTACTGCCCCTCCATTGAAGACAAAGTCATGCGTTTCCCTGAAAAAGAGAGACATCAGGTCTTTCTCGAACCAGAGGGACTGGAGACAACAGAGATCTATCCAAACGGCCTCCCCACAAGCCTACCCCTGGCCACTCAACTGGCCATGCTCCAGTCCATCAAGGGCCTGGAAAATGCCAGGATCGTGCGTCCCGGTTATGCCATTGAATATGACTATATCGACCCGCTGGAACTCAAACCAAGCCTGGAGACCAAGCGAGTCGACGGCCTGTTTCTCGCAGGACAGATCAACGGCACTTCCGGCTATGAAGAAGCCGCCGCCCAGGGCCTGATGGCGGCAGTAAATGCAGTGCAGATGATCCGTGGCGTAGAGCCGCTGATCCTTGATCGCTCCCAGGCCTATATCGGGGTCTTGATAGATGATCTGGTCACCTGCGGAACCAAAGAGCCGTATCGCCTCTTTACCTCACGGGCCGAATATCGCCTCCTGCTGCGTGAAGACAATGCCGACACCAGGCTGTGCAAGATAGGTCATGATATCGGTTTGCTGACCAAAGAGGCCTTCCAGGTCTTTGAAAAGAAACAATCGGCTCTGGACCAGGGCGTGACCCTCCTTGAATCAATCTTTATCAAACCGAATGCAGCAACCAATGAGGCCCTTGCCAAACAAGGATCAGTGCCCCTCAAACAAAAATGCACTCTGGCCGACCTCTTACGCAGACCGGAACTGAAACTTGCACAACTTGCACTGCTGCCCACTGACCCTCCTGAACAGAGGGAAGCGATCCAGCTCCTTGCAGAATCAACGGTTTGTGACGAGATCCAGCTTCAAATCAAATTCCAGGGCTATCTCAAACGCCAGGAAGAACAAGTTGCCCGCTTTAAAAAAATGGAAGAGGTCAGTCTGCCGGAAGATCTTGACTATAAATCATTGTCAGGCCTTTCCAATGAGGTGGTGGAAAAATTGAGCAAAGTCCGTCCCCGCTCTCTGGGGCAGGCATCCCGCATTTCCGGGATCACACCGGCGGCCATCTCCATTCTCCAGGTTCACCTGAGAAAGAGACAAATATAAAAAGGAGATAAGGACTAAAGGCCACCTTGCGAAATTGCCTTTTCGCCCAAACTCTTCGTTATGAGGAAATTTTTCCTCATGCCTCAATTTTGAACGAAAAATCTATTTTTTCAAGGTACCCTTAAGTGAATAGGCTGAAGACTAAAAAAACAAACAACTGCTCTCCCCACAGGTTTCCTCTATGACCTTTCCTACTATTGATCCGGTTATCTTCTCCCTCGGCCCTCTGCAGGTCCGCTGGTACGGCCTCATGTATGTCCTGGGCTTTACCGCCAGTTACCTGCTCGTCCAGAAACAGATACGTTCATTTTCCTACAAGGAACTCGAAGCACATTTCGAAAACCTCAATCTGATTCTCATCCTCTCAGTGGTCCTTGGAGGACGCCTTGGCTATGTCCTTTTTTACAATTTTTCCTATTATCTGCAGCACCCTCTTGAGATCCCTGCTACCTGGACAGGAGGAATGTCCTTCCACGGTGCCTGTCTCGGTGTCCTTCTCGGAGGTTGGCTCTATGTCAGGAAAAAGAAGCTCAATTTCTGGAAATGCGCGGATCTCTATGTGGTGACTATCCCCATCGGTCTGGCACTGGGACGCCTGGGAAATTTTATTAACGGCGAACTCTACGGGAGAACAAGCTCACTCCCCTGGGCCATGGTCTTTCCGGGAGGAGGCCCACGGCCACGACACCCTTCCCAGCTCTATGAGATGCTCCTGGAAGGTCTTCTTCTTTTCCTCATCCTCTGGTCTCAAAAAAACAAACCCTGGGAAAACAAGAAAGGCTGGCCCCATGGCAGTATGCTCTGCCTCTTTCTCATCGGTTACGGAGGTGTCCGTATATTTGTAGAACTCTTCCGAGAACCGGATCAACAGATCGGATTAATCTTTGGATTCCTGACCATGGGGCAGCTTCTCAGTGGCTTCATGATCTTGGCCGGAAGCCTTCTCTGGCGAATCCGGATAAAAACATGAAGAACTTGTCAAACAGTTCCAGTTCACAATCTGATTAGCATTCAACCTCCGAAAAACGCGGAACAACCAAGGTAACATACTGACATTTCAAATTATTCACTTATTACAATGTCATTCCCGGGTAGGCTAAAATGGCGCCGAAATGAACTCAAAATCAGGGCTAATCAGATAAAGTTATGGATAGCTACCTGAAAGGTAGAGGAGGAATAGGGACAGAAAAAAAAGAGCCGCCCCATTACGGTTCGGCCCTTCAACAAGAAAAGACAGAGGGAAGAAAAGGGAAGAAGTGGTTTCTCCCCCCTGTCCCCCGGAGTGTTGACTACTAACTCCAGCGATTTTTTATCAAAAGACGACGCTCTACTGCACTCTCCCGTACAAGGATTTTCCCGGTTTGAATTTCACCACGTTATGAGCCGGAATAACGATATCCTGGCCGGTCTGCGGATTGCGTCCTTTTTTCTTAACACGCTCGACAACACTGAATGTTCCAAACCCTAGAAGACTGACCTTCTCCCCATCTTTCATGGCCTTGACCATATTATTAAGAACCACATTCAAGGCCTGCTCCGCCGCCACCTTGGTCGTATTTGCTGATTCTGCGATTGATGCAACCAGTTCTGATTTGTTCACAGTGCGCCCCCTTTTCTCTTTATGTGCCTCTTACTTTAGAGCATCCATCCTTCCAAAATCACTTCCCTCAAGAAGGGTAAGTGCTTTAACCGCTGGTACTCCCTCACAAAGAAAATTTGTCTTCAACCTACTTTCTCAAAAGACGATGCAATTCTCTGTAAGGCGTAATATGACAGGTTCTTTCAACTGAATTATTATTCAGCCTCTCTCTATTTTAAAACCACAACTAAATGAAAAAAACAATTGAGGGATATACGGATTTTGCTCTAGGTATATTTACCTAAAAGGGGGAATTATTCATTTATAATCAATGAACTATAAACGTAGGTATAATGAGTAAATAATTATTTTTTATGCTCAGATTAAAAAAAATTATTACTACTGAAGGGTATCACAGATAAATTTGAATTTTTGTTCAAAATTGAGGCATGAGAAAAATTTTACCGCAGGTGCCCTGCAAGAAACACCCTTGCTGTGCATATACCTGATATTTCAGGGGTAAAATTTAGCGCATAACGAAGAGTTTGGGCGAAAAGGCAATTTTGCAAGGTGGCCTGAAGAAGATATCAGTCGCTGGAGGTTACAAAACCGTTACGTACGGCAAAATTTACCAGATCAACGCTGTTTTTCATGTTGAATTTTTTCAGAAGACTGGCCCGGTGATGATCAACGGTCCGTGGACTGAGATGGAGAATATCCGCCATGGCCTTGCTGGTATGTCCTTCCACCACCAGGTTGAGAACCTGTTTTTCTCTGGAAGTCAGTGTTTCAAAGGGAGAACTGCGATTATTGCGATAGGCGCTGATCACATCATCGGCAAAGTCCTGGGAAAGGAAAGGAGAAAGATACGATTTCCCGTCTCGTATGCGCTTGATGGCCAGGAGAAGTTCCTCATCTGAATCTTCCTTCATCAAATACCCATCCGCTCCGGCAGACATGGCATGATAAAAATACTGTTTATTCTTATGCATGGTCAGCATAAGAATCTTGACTTGGGGGTAGGCCTTTTTGACCTTCCCCACTGCCTCTATACCGGTCAGTTTCGGCATGGAAATATCAAGGATCAGAAGATCCGGCACCATTTCTTCAAGAAAGGTAAGGAGCTCTTCACCATCACCCACCTCGCCGATGACTTTCAATGCCGGATTGTTACTGATGAGATTCCGGATACCGTGTCGAATGAGGACATGATCATCTGCGAGAAGTATACGGTACTTGTCTTGTTTTGAATCCATAATTTTCCTCTGCCAAGGGGAACATATTCCGAGAAACAAACGCCTCTCCACCGTCCTTATCACATTGTCCTAACTACAAAAGCCTACTTGAACTACTTCAGAAAATCAAGCACAACCGGACAATGATCCGAGCCGAAAATATGCTGATAGATATCCGCATCGATAATCCTCTTCCTGCTCTTTGAATCAACACAATGGTAATCAATACGCCAGCCAATATTTCTATCACGCGCCCGACTGCGATAGCTCCACCAGGAATACTGATCCGCCTCTTTATTCTTCTCACGAAAGGTATCAATCCAGCCTGCATCAGTAAAACTATCCATCCAGGCCCGTTCTTCCGGCGTAAATCCGGCATTCTTCTGGTTCTGCTTGGGATTGGCCAGGTCAATTTCTTTATGGGCTACATTATAATCTCCGCAGATCACAACTGATTTCTTACGGGCAAGCTGTTCTGCAAAATTCTGCAGTGTGACATTAAACTCATGCTTTAAACCCAGTCGACTCAAATCATTCTTCGAATTGGGAAAGTAGCAGTTAACAAAATAAAAACTGGGAAACTCTAAGGTCAACACCCTCCCCTCACTGTCAAAACGCGGATCATCAATGCCGACAATGACCTGTTCAGGAATTTTTCGACTATACACCGCAACTCCGGAATAGCCTTTACGCTCGGCTGAATGAAAATAACTGTGATATCCATCCAGGGAAAGCAGAGACTCAGGCAGCTGCTCAGGCATTGCCTTAATCTCCTGCAGTCCAAGGACATCAGGAGCTATCTCTTTCACACTTTCCAGAAATCCCTTTTTCAAGACAGCACGTAGCCCATTCACATTCCAGGAAACCAGACGCAGGACCTCTCCTGCCGCGCTCTTTTTCTTGAGCTTTCTCGGAGTTACCCCAATCTGCCGACAGTTTTCCACCAACACACAACGATCACAGTGTGGAGCCACCGGTCGGCAAGTCCCCTGCCCAAAGGCCACCAGCAGTGAATTAACCGGTATCCAATATTCCTCCGGCAGTTTCTCACGCAGGGCCATCTCTGTCTGTAAGGGATTTTCGGTCTCCACATAGCCCCAGATATTCATAATCCGATGCACATGGGTGTCCACACAGATGGCCGGAATACCATAGGCCTGGGCCAGAACCAGGTTGGCTGTCTTTCTCCCCACGCCGGGCAGAGAAAGTAATCCATCCATAGCAGCAGGAACCTTGGAGTTGAAATCACCTACCAGCTTAGCAGGCAGGGCCTTCAGATATCTGGCCTTATTCTTGTAGAATCCAACCGGATAGATCAGCTTCTGCAACGTTTTTTCATCCAACTCCGCCAACTCTTCCACTGTTGCAGCCCTGGCAAAAAGCCGTTCCGCTGCCTGGGCTGTTACCTCATCCTTGGTTCGAGCCGAGAGAATGGTCGCCACCAGGATCTTAAACGGGTCTCTGGTCTGAACGGCAATCAGATCCACCACCGGCACCTGATACTCCTTCACCTCTTTCACGAGAACCTGCAGAAATTTCTCTATGTCAATGGACACTGTTCTTTCCTTCTCTGTTGATTTTCTCCAGGGTACCTTGAAAAATTTGACTTTTTGTTCAAGATCGAGGAGCAGACGAAAAAATAAGCACAGCATATAGTTGATATGTAGGCATTATTTTTTTTGACTGTGACTAAGAGCTTGGGCAAAAAGGTTATTTTCCTAGGTGGCCTTCAGCCTTATTTGCCCACATCCTACCCGGTTCCCTGTCGAGAAACAAGATTGCACTATTTCCTGCTGGAAGTTAGAGTAAATAGAAGGTGAATAGGCTGAAGACTGAAGAAATAACTTCAGCTACTCAAACCAGTTCAAACCTTTTTTCTTTGGCCTTTAAACTTCAATCTCCAATGCTCAAGCTCTGCCATCTAGCCCAACCACTTGAATAGTCGAAACAATCAATCATGAAAACAGTTGACACCTTTCTCCCTCTTCCGGTAACCATCGATGAGTGTAGAGCCAGAGGCTGGCAGGAAATTGACATCATTCTGGTGACGGGTGATGCCTATGTGGACCACCCTTCATTTGGAATCGCCCTCATCGGCCGCCTGCTTGAAAGCAAAGGATACCGGGTAGCCATTCTTGCTCAACCCCGATATGACTGCAATGACGATTTTACACGCTTTGGCAAACCGCGTCTCTTCTTTGGAGTCTCCGGAGGAAATCTCGACTCCATCGTAGCCAACTATACGGGCAACGGCAAGGTACGGGAAAAAGACGCCTACTCACCTGGCGGCAATCCCTGGCGAGGCAGCAAAAGAGAAAAACAGGCAAGGCGGAGGCCGGACCGGGCATCTCTCTTCTACGCCAACCTGGCACGTAGCGCCTATAAAAATGTCCCGATTATTCTAGGCGGAGTCGAAGCCTCGCTCCGTCGTTTTATCCATTACGACTACAAACAGGAAAAATTACGTGGTTCTCTGCTCAGCGACGCCAAGGCAGATCTTCTGGTCTATGGAATGGGAGAGAGAAGTATCCTCCAGATTGCCGAGAGACTGGACAAAGGCCATTCCCTTACCGGTATAGCTGGCACCTGTGAGCGGCTCAGCGAAAAGGATTTTCAAAATTGGCAAAAAGAACACGAAGAAAAAATCACCCTGCTACCGTCATGGCAAGACATTCACCACAGGAAAGCTCTCTTTCTGCAGGCTGAAAAGGAGGTGGACAGTCAGGCCAGGAGCTTTGCAGACAGGATCCTCATCCAGAAACAACAGAGTGCATGGATCATCCAACATCCCCAATCGTCAATACTCAGCAGCAAAGAGATGGACAGTCTCTACGAACTGGACTTTACCCGCTGTGAACACCCTGCCTTTCCTGATGTCCCTGCAGCCAGGATGATTCAACACTCCCTCACCACCGTCCGTGGTTGCTGCGGTAACTGTTCCTTCTGCGCTATCACCCGGCATCAGGGTCCAGCCATTACCAGTCGCAGCCAGGAATCCTTACTTCGCGAGGCAGAAACTGTCAGTTCCATGAAAAATTTCAACGGGACCATCAGCGACCTGGGCGGCCCCACTGCCAATCTCTATGGCGTCTCCTGTCGAATTGGTTCCTGCAAACGTTACGACTGCCTCTACCCCAAGGTCTGCAAAAATCTTCAGATAGATGAAGAATCTCTCCTTTCCCTGCTCCGTAAAATCTCCAGCCTTCCCAGAGTTCGACATCTCTTTATCTCCTCAGGCCTGCGCATGGAACTCCTGATTCAAACCCCAAAACTTTTCAAGGAGATTATCCGTTCCCACACGCCGGGAGCGCTGAAGATTGCACCGGAACACACGGAACAAGAGGTGCTGGAACTGATGCACAAGGAATCCCACGAGCAGCTGAAAAAGCTTTTAACTCTTGGCCGCAAGCTGGCGCAGGAGCTAAAGAAAAAGATCCATTTCAGTCCCTATATTATTTCCGCTCACCCCGGATGCAGGGAGCACCACACCGCTGCTCTGGTTCAACGCCTGCAGCAGCTCGACCTCGAACTCACTCAATTTCAGGATTTCACCCCCACCCCCGGCACACTGGCTACCGCCATGTATGTCACTGGGTTGCACCGTGACACAGGCGAACCGATTTACGTCCCCCGCAACCACTCCGAACGAATGAAGCAACGGCGTATCCTGGAAAAAGAACTGCATAGGAAAAAGAATTTTTCCAACTCACCTACCCATCAATGGAAAAAAAAGAGCAGAAAGAAAACCCGCTCCTGACACCTACTTCCCCCTGTTCAGTGATCAGTCAGCGATAAAAAATGCAAATCCGCGCAAATCATAATTCATCTTGTAATATGGTCTTCTCTCCTCTACTATTTAATTCTAATGTCTCACTATATACACCATTTTCATCACCATCTTTATTCCCTTCTCTTTTGCAGATTCATCTACGGTTACTATGAAACGAAGCCCTAGAGCCAAGGTTATTGCCGCAGTAATGCTGGTCATCATTACCATCTGTATTGTTTTTCTCAGCCTCCTCTATCGTGAAAACCAACGCAGTATGCAACAGATCATCGACAACAAGGCGAGAAGCGCATTCATTGTTGCCGAATCCATAGTCGAACAAACCAGCATTCAATACCAGCTCCGTATAAAAAGTTTTCTCAACTACAAATCATCAAAGAGCCGGGAAATGATGATCCAGGCCTTTGCCAACCGTGATCGTCAGGAACTCCTCAGGCTGAGCAAGCCGTTTTTTGAGATCCTGCAACATGAGAACCCTTATTTTTCCACCTTAGGCTGGATCCTCCCGGACAACCACGCCTTTCTCCGAATCCATTCCCCTGAAAATTTCGGCCAGAATGTCGCCAAAATGCGTCCTGATATCGCAGCAGTCAACACCTTCCGCGAACAACGATCAGGATTTACCACTGGCTATATCGGACTTCAATACCGGGTTGTCGAACCTGTTTTCTACCAAAACAAGTACCTGGGAGCATTACAGATCGGTATCGAAGGGCAAGTTCTCCAGGACGCCATTGAAAAAAAGCTTCATGCGCCTGCCGGAGTTGCTATTCTTAACAGCGAGTACAATGCAATACTCAAAAAATACCAGAAAGGCATTCCAGGCCGGACCCATACCATTGACTCATCCTCCCCAAATCTCTTCCAAAACATTGTCAATCTTGACTGGAAAAAGAAGCAATACCGGATAACTCTTGCCGACAAACCCTATGTCATCTACAACGTTTACAACCTCTTTAATTTCCAAAACAAAGAATTGGGAGTGCTCTTTGTTGCCTTGGATATCAGTCAGGAAGTCATGGAAAGACGCTCTCTAATCTTATCTGCCCTCCTCCTTAGCGCCCTGCTGATCGGCCTTTCCTTTGTTATCCTCTATTTCAGTTACGGCAACCTGGTACAAAAAATTGTTAATCTCAATTCCTCACTGGAAAAAAACAACAGAGAACTGGAAAGCCGGGTGAGAGAACGGACCGCAGAGCTCCTCTTTGAGATTGAGGAACGGAAAATTACCGAGCAAAAGCTCCATAAGGCTGAAAAAATGGAAGCCATTGGCCTCATGGCCGGAGGAGTCGCACATGACCTGAACAATATCCTTTCCGGCGTGGTGAGCTATCCTGAGATTCTTCTTATGCAGCTTTCTCAAGAGGATAAATTATACCCTCCTGTCAAAGCCATCCACGAATCTGGGCTGCGCGCAGCTGCAGTTGTCTCCGATATGCTGACCGTAGCCCGCAGCGCCGCTAATGTTCATGAAATCGCCAACATCAACACAGTCATCAAGGAATACCTTGAATCCCTGGAGGGAAAAAAACTGTTCAGCCAGTATCCGGACGTCAAGATAGTCATCCAGTTTGCCTCTGAACTCCACAACATCAAATGTTCTCCGGTGCATATCAAAAAATGTTTAATGAATCTGGTCATCAATGCAGCAGAGGCCTTAGGCAACTCCGGACAGATCACGATCAGCACTCAGAATTATCATCTCGACGAGGATGCGACACAAAAAAACTCGCTCCCCGTTGGAGAATATGTCGCCCTGATGGTCAAAGATGATGGCCCAGGCATTGCTGCCAATGACCTTGAGCACATATTTGAACCTTTTTATACGAAAAAAAAGATGGGCCGCAGTGGGACCGGTTTAGGCCTTGCGGTAGTCTGGAATGCTATCCAGGATCACGATGGCAACGTCAAAGTGGAAAGCGATAAAAACGGAACCTCTTTTACCCTGCTCTTTCCCACCAGTACTGACCAGACTCTCAGCAAACCCAAAAAAAACATTACCATTGAAAATCTCCGAGGAAATGGAGAGCACATCCTGGTTGTTGACGATGAACCTCATCAACGCAATATTGCCTCCCAGCTCCTCTCCCTGCTTGATTACCAGGTGGACACAGTACATTCGGGAGAAGAGGCAATTACCTTTGTCCGTACACAGAAAGTTGATCTTCTTCTCCTGGATATGCTTATGGATTCAGGCATCAACGGCCGCCAGACCTATGAAGAGATCATCAAAATCTATCCGAAACAGAAGGCTGTCATCGCCAGCGGTTTTTCCGAAAGCGAGGAAGTCAAGCAGGCCATAAGCCTTGGTGCCGGTGCCTTTATCAAAAAGCCATACACCTTTGAACAACTCGGCCTTGCTATCCAGACAGTTATCAAAAAAAATAAACGTGTTCAGACCAGAAAGGATACACTTGCCGACGACTAAACGACTATCTGTCCACAACCAACTTACTCCTGTTTTATACAACAACAAGCCTCACACTTCCTGTCTGCCTAAAAGTTTCTGCCGCTGCAGTCAAAATAAGTTACTTCCCCTGATATTTTTTTGACCAAGAATAATTAAGATAAAATTTCAAACCACCTCTGCCCCTGACAGGCAGGCTTCCGACCCTGCAACAACCGTTTATATTTATATATGTGCCTCTTAAGCAAACTCAGCCAGAAAATTATTAGGGCTCTGTCTAGCTTGGATTTGCGGAGGTTTTTTTACCAAGTCGTATTGTATGGCAGGAACACAACAATAGTCGAAGAAAGTCTGATTCGTAACTGAGTTTCATATAGAGGCAAATTTATATATTATTATTTACGATCCATTCTTTCTTTTTTTCGACACTCCACCCACCAAAAGGCAAGAAAAGAAAGACAATCATTGTCAAATTTAACTAATGCTATTCATCATTATTATAAGCTTTACTTAATGTAAGTAATCGATTAACACAAATGTAATCATCAAGTGATGTGAATTCATGATTGAAAAATCAGGAGAGCGTGGTGCCACCTCTAGGCCTGAACAGCCTGCAGGAAAACGCTTTTCTTGAACCAGAATAATTCTGGCAGGAAAAGGAGACTCGATATGGCCTTGCAAACGGATTGGGAAAATTTGGATGATTGGGAAGACTGGAAAGGCTGGGATACTCTCCACTCCGGGAGAAAAAGTATATGCAGCACAGGGAATTCCCCTGGCAAAAAATGCTGGGAACGTGTCCTAAAAGAAGATGATGTCTGCACTTTTTCGGTCTGCCGTGATTGCCTTGTCTATCTATATCAACAAAAAAATGCAATACTCAGCAAAGACGATATTCTTGATATTCTGAGAGCAAGAAGGGGCATACCGACTAAAGAGAGAAACAACTATCCCCCCTCCAGAAAAAAAGCCATGAGATTGGTTGCGGATCGATTATAAAATAACTGAAGCACCTTACGTATTCCTGCAAGCAAAGAAACAAAAAAGGCCGGTTGTGACTCATGTCACAACCGGCCTTTTTAATCAATAAGTGCGACCGCACTTGCTATCAACCGCTTCAGCCACTCTTATGTGGTTTTTTCTTCTCGTCATCATCGGCGCTACCTGCACCGTCTTTGGTTCCGCTTCAGCCACTGCCTGCTGGCTCTTTTTTCATATCCGTCGCTTCATCTACGGCTTCTTCCACATGTTCTTCGACGCTACCTGCGTCGCCTTTATTGCCGCCTCAGCCACTGCCGGGCGTTGCTGCTTCAGTGCCAACTGCACTGGGCTTGGTGCCGCCTCAGCCACTGGCACCGGCACTACCGGGAACGGATACACCACCACCGGCCAACAGGCCGACGACTCCGATTCCGGCAAGGATCTTTTTCAGTTCCTTTGCGTCCATGGTCGATTCTCCTTTACGAGGATGAGTCCTTTTCCCAACGAAAAAGACCGGATACATACAGCCTATACTAACTGTTAACTACATCTATATATCCTATCACGCCTTATGGCAGTATGTCAAAAACTTTCCGATACAGCCAGACGTTAGGAATCCAAGTCTTCCGGTGCAAAAGAAACGGCGTCCTCTAGCTTCTTTCGCCCGGACAGTTGCATAAACAGTCGATCCAGCCCCATGGCAATGCCGGCAGCCTGCTCTATCCGCCCAAGATCCTCCAGGAAAAACTCAGGCATTTTTTTCTCTCTCCCCCTTTCATCCTCCATCTTTGCATATTCTTTCTCAAAACGTTTGCGCTGCAGATCCGGATCGGTGAGTTCGGAAAAACCATTCGCCAACTCAATACCTGAAACATAGAGTTCAAAACGTTCGGCCACGTCCAGCTGTCCGGATTTCGGGCGGGCCAAGGAGGCAAGTTCCAGCGGGTAGTCGTAAAGAAAGGTCGGGATGCTCTGTCCTAGATACGGCTCCACCTGCTCCACTAAGAGCTGGTCAAACATGTCCGTTTCCAATGCCTCGGCAGCAGAAACCGAACAATACCTGGTAAAAGCATCTGCCACGGTGAGTCTCTCCCAGCCCGAATCCAAACGAACGGGCAAAACAGAACCAGCCACCTCCCTCATCAAAAAGCTGAACAGCTCTTCGCAGTCCCTCATCAAATCGGAATAATCAGCATCAAGTCGATACCACTCGAGCATGACAAACTCCTCCAGATGCAGACGACCACTTTCACCCTGGCGAAAACAGTGACAGATCTGAAAAATCCGTTCACAGCCTCCGGCCAGCAGCCGCTTCATATATAACTCGGGGGAGGACTGGAGATAATGAGTCCCGGAGCGAATAGGAACGATGTTCTGTTCAGGAATCAGCAGAGGTTGGCGAATAGGAGTATCCACCTCAAGAAAGTCCTGCTCCTCAAAGAACCGACGTATGGCACGAAAAAAGGCTGCACGCAAATGCAGCCCTTCAAGATCAAGCATATCGGAAAATACTCATAGAGCAAATACTCACAAAAACGTTAGATACAAAAAATTGCGTCGCAATATAAGGATGTTGCAGTGCCACATATGGGACCGCTCAGCCTTGCGAGGTATAGCCCACATATCCGAGCAAGACTGAGCGGTCACAGATGGGGTGCTGCAACATCCTTACAGTTACTCTTTTACTCGAGTTACATAAGCCCCGGTACGGGTGTCGATCTGAATTTTGTCGCCCTCCACAACAAAAGGAGGGACATTAAGGACATACCCGGTTTCCACTGTAATTGGTTTGGTATCGGTACCGGAAGTATCCCCTTTGGCCCAGGGTTCGGCCACAGTCACCAGGAGATTGACAAAGATGGGCAGAGTTACATCAATGGGTTTGTCGTCAAAAAGCAGGACATGCAGTTCCATATTGTCCTGGAGAAAATACACATTATCGCCCAGCTGCTCCTTGGTAATAAAGATCTGATCAAAATTCTCGGTATCCATGAAGTGATACTCGTCATCCTGATTATAAAGAAACTGCATCTTTCGTTCTTCAAGAGCAGGTTTTCCAAACTTGTCATTGGAACGATAGGTCTGCACCAACTGGTTGCCGGTAATCATATTACGGAGCTTACAACGATAAAGGGCCTGTCCCTTTCCGGGCTTGGAAAAATCAAATTCGATGATAACATAAGGGGCGCCGTCAATAAGAACCTTGAGCCCTTTGCGCAGATCAGATGCACTGTACATAATATTCTCCGTGAAATCCCAAATCTTCGGGAAAGCTGTTGTTCGTATTCCTTTTGCTGGAAAACTCTCTCTTTACTTTTCTCAAAATCCGACAGTATACCCATACCCATGCTCCTTTGGCAACTGATAAAAACAACAGGAAAGGCAAGCGGATAACCACTATACACCAGCTTGCATCTTTTTTGAGTTCCCATAATACAACCTATAGCTGGAAACTTATGATTTGTATTGTGCAATAGGCAGCTAATACCGTCAAGACTTCAGCCTCCTTACGGAGAAATCACACGAGGCAACAATTGTCAAACGTTCAGAGAACCACTCTTCAGAACAGATCTATTTATGCTCCCCTTGCAGGGTGCATACTTCGTCTCCGAACCATCCCACTTGCCCAAAAGATAATTTTTCAAGATAAGCTTGCCATTCACTCCTCTTGGCTATATGTATTGCTATTGGCATTTTGATCATCATTCTTACTTTAAAAAAAAGGAAACAGTAAGCAGGCAAATGGACACACCAGATACCCCTCACAGCCCCATCCCCCCCACCCCCCTGCCCTGGTTTCGGGATGGTATTCTGGCCGCCTGGCCCATCTGCTTCGGCTACATTCCCATCGGTCTCGCTCTGGGCGTTCTTGCCAGTCAGGCCGGAATCCCTGCCTGGGCCGTGACCATGATGTCCGTTCTCGTATTTGCCGGTTCCGCCCAGTTTATCTGCGTGGCCATGCTGGCAGCAGGTGCCTCTGCCGGCTCCATTATCTTCACCACCCTTGCAGTCAACCTGCGCCACTTCCTGATGAGTTCATCACTGGCCGTCCACTTAAGCGGGGTACGCCGCCTTTTTCTCAGTTTTTTCGCCTACGGCATCACCGATGAAAGTTTTGCTGTGAACATGACCCGGTTTCGGGAAGGAAACTGGGGGCGCTGGCAGGCCATCACCGTCAACCAACTGGCCAACCTGGCCTGGATCACATCCACCACCTGTGGAGCACTTCTCGGTCAGTTTATCCCGGTTGGTGCCTTCGGCACAGACTACGCCCTTACGGCCATGTTTCTGGCACTGCTCATCTTCCAGCTTCACGACATCATCTACATTTTCACCGGTCTGGCATCACTCTGTATTGCTGTGCTCTGGTACCTGTTCATCCCCGGAGACAGCTATATCATCGGGGCATCAGTCTCGGCCGCCACCATCGGCTATTTTCTCAAACGCTACCGGGAGAAACGACGATGACCTTTACCGACTACCTTTTTCTCTTTGGCGGTATGGGCCTTGTTACCTACATCCCCCGCTGGCTCCCCCTCTACTACCTGGCCCATCGAAAAATGCCCCAGTGGCTCATCGACTGGTTGAGCCTGATACCAGTGGCTATCCTCACCGCCCTCCTCGCCCCCATCCTCTTCACCGATCAATCTGCACGCAGCCTGGAGATTGGAAAACCGGAATTACTGGTGGCCATCCCCACTCTCATCTTTGCTTTAAAAACCAAAAGTCTTGGCGGAACCGTACTCGTTGGTATGGGGCTCTACTGGCTCACCGGCTTTTTACTCACTTAAAGCGCGCTCTTCTTTATATTGCTTTTTTTCTTGTTCTCGTTGAAACCAAGGGAGGTTCGCGACTGAAGTCGCTTGATTCCTCATACTTTGTTGGCACCGTTGTCTTCCGGATGATCTTCATCACCTTGTCGGAGCGGATTTATCAGCGAAATCGGAGTTGGCCCAAGATCAGAATTCCTGCTTCAAGTACGTGAGTAGCCGTTCGCGGTTGAAACCGCTCCTACATTGACGATGCACCAGTTGTTGGTGAGTTGTCGTAGGGAATACGCTTTCCTGTTGGAGCGGATTTATCCCCGAACTGGGGTTGTACAGGCCGATTGTCTGGTTTGCGTAGTGCGGGGGAGGTTCGCGGTTGAAACCGCTCCTACATTCAGAATGCACCAGATGTTGGTAAGTTGTCGTAAGGAAAACGCTTTCCTGTTGGAACGGATTTATCCCCGAACTGGGGTTGTACAGGCCGATTGTCTGATTTGCGCAGTGCGGGGGATGTTCGCGACTGAAGTCGCTCCTACATTGAGGATGCACCAGATGTTGGTAAGTTGTCGTAAGGAAAACGCTTTCCTGTTGGAACGGATTTATCCGCGAACAGGGGTGAGGGCAGGCCACTTAGCTTTTTATTAACTGAACAGTGCTGCTGGTCATTTTTATTATTGACATTATCCCATTTCCATGGAATTAGTTGCCTCCTTAACTATTAAGGAGACAACTAATGAGCTCATGCAACGAATTATCCATTTGCCGACTAATCTACAGGACGGCCCAGACCATGACCTTCCATGCAGAAAAGGCCCTCAAGCCTTATGATCTGACGGCTGAGCAGTTTCACCTGTTGAAAAATATATTTGAAAACACACCCCTTTCCCAGAATCAGCTCTGTGAAATCGGACAAAAAAGTGCAGCCAACGTGACCAGAATTCTCGATCGTCTGGAAAAAAAAGGCTTTGCAATAAGAGAAAAAAATCCAGCAGACCGTCGTTCCACCCTCCTTTCTCTCACATCCCAGGGCAAAAAGCTGGTTGACGAGGTAAGTGGCCTGTTTGAATCCTTTTCTGATCGCCTGACCGAAGGAATTTCCGAGCAGGATCAAGCCCTGCTTGCCCAACTCCTCCTCAAGGTACAGGACAACCTGGGAACATTGACAACAACACATCCATAATAGATTTTAAAGGAGATACCCCGTGCGAATCCTTTTAGCTTTTCTTACCTTCCTCTCGCTTCCCGTCCTCCTCCAGGCCCAGGAACCACCTCCCGCCTCAGTGGTAGTAACAGAGGTGGTCCGGGAGACAATTGCCGAGACCCAATCAGTGATCGGCATCCTCGTTTATGACCGCACCAGCGAAGTCTCCACCGAAGTCACCGGGATTGTACAGGAGGTCCTGGTCAAGGAAGGCGATCATGTAAAAGAGGGCGATATCCTTGTCCGTCTGGATACAAAGCTGCTCGACAGTGACATCTCGCTCAAAAAGACCCGTATCGCCCAAAATGATCTGCGCCAGCTAAACACCGAGAAAAATTTCAAACGGCTGGAGACCCTGTATCAAGAATCAGGGGTCAGTGAAAAGGACTTTGACGATGCCCTCTACACCTTTCAGGATGCGAAGCTGGAAAAACAGGCCCGCCAGGAAGAACTGGCCAACCTGCTCATCAAAAAGGAACGGAGCGTGATCCGCGCCCCCTTCAACGGTGTTATCCTGACAAAAGAGGTGGATTCCGGGGCCTGGGTCCAGCAGGGAAAGATGCTGGTTTCCCTGGGCTCCAGTGACGATCTCTTTATCCGCGCCCCCATCGGCGAATCCCTGCTGCGCTACCTCAAAAAAGGACAACTCTTGTCAGTTACGCTCAATGCATTTGAGGGTAAAATAGAAGGCGTTGTCGAGGACATAGACCCGGTGGCCGATGTGAAGACCAAGAATGTCTTTGTCAAGATCAGAATTCCCGCCCAGAAAATTGTTGCCGCCAACATGTCGGCAACAGTCGATCTCCCGGCCAGCCCTGAAAAGGAACTCAGTATCATTCCCCGCGCCGCGTTGATCAAATTCCAGGGCAAGGACTTCATTTACACTGTCAAAGAGGACAAGGCAGCCATCCTCCCGGTCAATATCGTCTCATTCATGGGAGATCGGATCGGCGTTGACAACCCCTACATTGTCGCCGGGATGCCTGTCGTGATCGAAGGCAACGAACGACTGCGCCCGGATCAAGCTGTCCAGGTAGTTGGAGAGAAGTAATGGATCTTATCAAATATTCACTGGAAAAACCTGTCTCCGTTGCCGTGGGGGTGATCCTGCTCCTGGTCTTCGGCATCATTGGCCTCAACAAGCTTCCCGTGCAGCTCACCCCGGATGTGGAGACACCCCAGATCACGGTACGGACCAACTGGAGCGGAGCCACCCCCTACGAGATCGAAAAAGAGGTCATCGAACAGCAGGAAGAGGTGCTCAAGGGCTTGCAGGGTCTGACCAAGATGGAGAGCGCCAGTTACAACGGCTATGGCGAGATCACCCTCTCCTTTGAACTGAAGACCCCTCTCAACGAGGCCCTGCTCCGCGTCTCCAATAAGATCAACGAGGTCGCCGACTACCCGGAAAACGTCAATCGTCCGATAATCGAATCGGCCGGTGCCAACTCCTCACCGGTCATCTGGATGATGCTCAAACCGCTGGCGGGAAACAGCGAATCCATTAATCACTACCTCAGCTATTTTGAAGACAATGTGCGGCAGCACCTTGAACGGGTCAAGGGCGTGGGCTCCCTCTTCATCTTCGGCGGCACCCTGTCCGAGCTGAATATCACCCTGGACATGGACCGCATGGCCAGTCACAACATCTCCATCAACCAGGTTATCAGCGCAGTCCGCAACGCCAACCAGACCAACTCAGCAGGGGTATTGGGCATCGGCCGCAAGAACTACCGTATCCGAACCATGGGCCAATTTCAGTCTCCGGCAGACGCCATGGAGGTGGTTGTCTTTGATGACGGCATAAAGCGGGTCTACCTGCGGGAAATCGCCGAGGTCGCCAACGGCTATGCCAAGGAAACCATCGCGGTCCAGCACAGCGGTGAACCGGTAATCGTTATCGGAGTACGCAAGGAACCTGGAACCAATGTCCTGGCCATGACCGAGAGACTGGAGGAAGAGGTTGTGCATCTCAACCAGGGCCTCCTTGCCGAACGGGAGCTCTACATTGACTGGGTCTATGATCAGCGTCCCTATATCAACACCGCCATCGATCTGGTGAAAAAGAACGTGGCCATCGGCGGCATGCTGGCCCTCTGTGTCCTCCTCGTCTTCCTGCGCAGTATCCGCTCCACTCTGACCACGGCTGTGGCTATTCCCATTTCCGCCATCGGCGCCTTTATCTTCCTCTGGATCACCGGCCGCAACCTGAATGTGGTTTCCCTCGCCGGTATCTCCTTTGCCGTAGGTATGCTGGTGGATAACTCCATCGTCGTTATGGAAAATATCGATCGCCACCGCAAGATGGGCAAATCCGCCTATGATGCTGCCTGGGAAGGAACCCGCGAAGTATGGGGAGCAGTTTTTGCCTCCACTGCCACCACAGTGGCCGTCTTTCTGCCGATCATCTTCATGCAGGAGGAGGCAGGACAGCTCTTTCGGGACATTGCCATTGCCATCACCTTTTCCATCCTCATCAGTCTCTTTGTCTCCATCTCCGTCATTCCCACCCTGACCTACAATCTCTTCAGGCGCGGTGATTCACCAAAACAAAACAGGCTGCAAAAGAGTGTAGCAGGTCCCTTTATTGCCAACCTCATCATGCGTTTTTCCAACATCTGCCAGAAAAACGTCTTCACACGACTAGCGACAGTGATATCCTTCACCTCTTTCTCCATCGGCCTCATCTTTTTCCTGCTGCCCAGTGCCGAATACCTGCCCCAGGGCAACCGAAACCTGATCCTCAACATCCTCATCCCGCCACCGGGATACTCACTGGAAAAGATGCAGGAATTGGGGAATTTTATCTACGATGAAGCAGAACCCCATTTCCATGAAGACGGAAAGGACGGAATTCCCCAGATCAAAGATATGTTTTTTGTCGGAGCAGACCGTTTTACCCTCTTCGGCGGCATATCCACCCACGAAACCAGGGCCTCAGAGATGATGCCCCTCTTTACCCGTATCATGAACTCCATTCCAGGCGTCTTCGGGGTCAGTATCCAGGCAGGTATCTTTGAGAGCGGGATCGGTGAAGGACGCACCGTCAACGTCAACATCGCCGGAGAAGATATCGATCAGATCGTAGCGGCCGGCAGGACACTGTTTGGAGCCATCAGTGCCAAGATTCCCAATTCCCAGGTTCGTCCGGTTCCCTCCCTGGAGACCAGTTATCCCGAGATCCAGGTGATCCCCAACAAGGAAAAACTGGCTGCCGGCGGAATGACGGGAAAAGATCTGGGAACCTACATCGACGTCCTCATGGACGGACGTAAGATCGACGAATACCGGCCGGAAGGGAGCAAACAGAAGGACCTGGTCCTCACCGGCAGGGAGACGATCTTTTCCTCACCCGAAAAAATCCTCAAGGCCAGCATCGTCAATGGCCAGGGTAGTCTCATTCGGGTGGGAGACGTGGCAGACCTGGTCTACAGCCAGGGCATGCCCCAGATCAATCATCTGGAACGCAAACGAACCATTACCCTACAGGTGACTCCACCCAAAGATCTGCCCCTGCAATCCGCCATGGATATCCTTGAAAAGGAAACAGTCACTCCCATGAAGGCAGCCGGACAGCTGCCGGGGGTCGAGGTCACCATTGGCGGTAACGCCGACAAGCTCACCGAGGCCCGCCAGGCCCTGCAGTGGAACCTGCTCCTGGCCCTGCTCATCACCTACCTCCTGATGGCAGCACTTTTTGAGAACTTTCTCTATCCCTTTATCATCATGTTTTCCATCCCGCTGGCAGCGGCCGGTGGATTCCTCGGCCTGCAGGCGGTCAATACCTTTATCGCCCCCCAGGGCTTTGATATCCTGGCCATGCTCGGCTTCATCATCCTCATAGGCACCGTGGTAAACAACGCCATCCTCATTGTCCATCAATCCCTCAACAATGTGCGCTACAACGGAATGCAGGGAACCAATGCCATCTCCGATGCAGTACGCACCAGGATCCGGCCCATCTTCATGAGTGCCACCAGTTCCGTGCTCGCCATGCTGCCCATGGTTCTTTCCACCGGTTCCGGCTCCGAGCTCTACCGAGGCTTAGGTTCCATCCTTCTGGGAGGATTGGCCCTGTCCACCCTCCTCACCCTCTTTGTCATTCCGGCACTGCTGGCCTTTGTTATCAAATTTGAAAGGAGTCGTTCCAATGAAACGGTTTAGTCTCACTCTCCTCCTGCTCTTTGCGGCCTCGTCTGCCCTGGCTCTTGATCTTGCCGAAATGCAGAAGAGTGCCACCAGCAACCGGGAGATTATTAAACGCTATCAGGTCATCCTGGAAAAGAGTGGACAGGACGTAACTCGAGCCAGAAGCGGTTACTACCCCTCCCTGGATATCGGTTATACGTTGAATAATCTGGACGAAGCATCCCTCACCGAACATCGGGAAAACAGTTCCATCTACTCCGCTGTCACCATGAATCTCTTTGCCGGTTTCCGGGACCGCTACTCCATCGAGTCTGCCCAGATTCTGCAAAAAGTGGA
>JAQYVF010000082.1 GCA_030145625.1 Desulfocapsa sp.
CATCTCTTAATTAGGATAGACTCTCACCATCTTATTATCTTTCCATTCCCCAACATATCTGTAGCCACTGGAATAGATAAGTGTTCCACGTCCATGTTTCTGACCATCCTTCCAGTTCCCCACATACTGATTGCCATTGGCCTGTCGTAGCGTTCCATTCCCGTTCATCTTCCCCTTCTTCCATTCACCGACGAAACGGTTGCCGTCAATTGATTGAAAGGTTCCATGACCATGCCACTGACCATTTTCCCAGTTACCCACATAGCTGGTTCCAGAGGTTTGCTGGAATTTCCCGTAACCACTCTTACGGTCGTCTTTCCACTCCCCTATATGTCGATCACCATTGCCATACGTCAGGGTACCATGGCCATGTTTCCGACCATTCAGCCACTCGCCTTTATAATGGTCGCCGTTGGACTTGGTGTACACACCATACCCATTACGACAATCACCGCTTATACAGCCATCTCCATAACATTCCCCTGTAACCGTTGTAAAAACACCCTTACCGACATCAACATCTGCATTCCACTCACTTTCATAGGTGTTGCCGCTGATATAGATAAATCGGCCATGTCCCTGTTTTTTACCGTTTCGCCAGAGCCCATCAAATCGATCACCATTGGCGTAGGTCACAAAACCTTTACCATGTACCTCATCATTGCTCCAGTATCCTTCATAGCGATCCCCCATGGCACTGGTGGCAACACCGTGACCATGTCTCTTGCCGGATACCCACTGCCCCACGTACATCTCTCCATCGACATCAGTAAACTTTCCATAACCATGCATTTTCCCGTTTTTCCATGCTCCCTCATAGCGTTCACCACTGTCAGGGGCAAGTGTCCCCTCACCATTAGAACAATCCCCCTGCACACAGTGAGACGAACATCCAGTGAGAAAAAAAGAAGAACAGACAACAATCAAAAAAAGAAACTGACAAACTGACCTCATATACTATATCCTTCCAAAAAAATTCAGAGACTGACCTCATTTTAAAACCGACATTACTCAGATCAGCATTTTTTTTAATACACAAAAACATATGACCAAGCCAAGGTACCACCATGTGACATATCGGCAATTAACTACCTTAAACTTAGCCAGAAATCAAGACAGCACGACAAAAAATATCTTCCTACTCCTTTGACTCCAATCCTTTCCGGTCCAACAAACTGATTTTTTTTCCTTCCACCAGAATCAGCCCTTCTTCACTCATCTTGGCAAATATCCGGGACAGGGTCTCAGGTATAGTACCCAGCAGGCTGGCCAACTGCCCTTTAGATATCTCCAATTCCACATACTTTTCATTTCCCTGTTCCTGAGAGAGATAAAGAAGATAATCGGCAAGCCTTGCCGGTACCTCTTTCAGAGAAAGATTTTCAATCTGAGCGGCAAAGCGCCGCAGACGCATGGAGAGCACAGCCAGCATATTTAAGGCAAGGGAAGGCATAGACTCAACAAGGTTGACAAAATCTTTACGTGGAAAAAAGAGCAGGCTTGTCTTTTCCAGAGCTAAGGCATTTGCAGGGAAAGGATGGCCATGAAAAACCGGAACCTCGCCAAAGGGTTCACCGGGGCCGAATATATGCAATATCTGCTCTTTTCCGGAAAGGGACGTCTTAAATATTTTCACCCGACCCGTGGCCACCATATAAAATCCGATTCCAGGATCGCCTTCAAAAAAGATATTCTCTCCTCTCCCATACTGTTTGCTTACCGTGATTTTCTCTATTTCATCCAGATATTGTGGCGGCAGCCCACCAAACAATTCACTTTTTGCTAAAATCTGACGCATCAACTTCTCCTGATATCAACCATAATTCATCATGTTGGTTGTACATTTCCTACTAGATTCCGAATCCAAACATTCTCTCATCACAGCAATACTCTCTTTTGTCAACCGCGAAAACTGTCCATTGCTTTTTCTCTTTGATCAGCGTAAGAACAGAGAGATATGAGGAAGCAACGATACATACTCCATATCGACATGGATGCCTTTTTTGCTTCGGTGGAACAACTGGACAACCCAAAACTGGCCGGCAGACCCCTCATTGTCGGGGGCAACCCCAAAAACCGGGGAGTGGTGGCTGCTTGCTCCTATGAGGCGAGAAAATTCGGCATCCACTCGGCCATGGCCGGAGCCAGGGCCTTTAGACTCTGTCCCCAGGCAATATTTGTTCGCCCGAGAATAGAGCGATACCGTGAAGTGTCTACTCATATCATGGAAATCTTTCGACGCCATACCAACCTTGTAGAACCCCTCTCTCTGGACGAAGCCTTTCTTGATATCAGCGCAAACCATCTCTCCTTTTCCTCTGCCGCTCAAACGGCCGAATCCATCCGCAGTCAAATTTTTCAGGAAACCGGTCTCACTGGATCTGCCGGAGTTTCCTACAATAAATTCCTGGCAAAAACTGCATCAGACATAAACAAACCCGATGGTCTGACTATTATTTCACAAAAACAAGCAAAACCCTTTATCGCTTCACTTGCAATTGGCAAATTTTACGGCGTAGGGAAAGTCACCGAGCAAAAAATGCATACACTGGGTATCCGGACAGGACAGGATCTGTTGCGCTTTGACAAAAAAGAGCTGCTAGTCTTGTTCGGAAAGGCTGGGGCCTACTTCTATGAGATTGCACGCGGCATAGACAATCGTCCAGTACAATCCAGACGGATACGAAAATCCATCGGCACCGAAACCACCCTGCAGGCCGACATCCTTGACCTTGACCTGATACGGGAAATCATCCAGAACCTCGCCCATAAAGTAGAGAAGGGATTGCACGCCAGGGAAATGGGAGGACATACCGTAACCCTTAAAGTACGCTATCACGATTTCACCACCATAACCCGTTCACTCAGCCTTTCCTCTCCTCTCTATGAGGCAAAAGAAATCCTGCAACACACTCCTTACCTTCTCCGCTCCACAGAAGCCGGCAAAAGACGAATACGTCTCCTGGGAATCACCATTTCCAATCTGACAACAAACTTCGAAAAAAAACCTGTCCAGCTCCATCTCCCTTTTAAAGGAAAAAACAACAGTCAGCCATCACTGCAAAGTGGCTCAGGCACCGAATGACAATCTCTCTCAACACTTTACAAAAAGAAAAGACTGTTTACTTCTGTATATGGGCTTGCTATTATTTTCTTTACCCTGAGTACTTGCTGTAAAAAGCACCTACTCTTTCTCTCAACACTATAAATCATATGAAAGATCTGATTCATTCAATTGTCAATATTTTTCGCTGGATTGGGAAAGTTCTTACAGGTTTTAGAATATTAACCTTAAATCTGGCCTTTCTGGTCCTGCTTTTCTTCATCTTTTCTTCACTCTCTTCATATTCCCCCCAGAAAGAGGTTGAAATTTCCACAAACGGAGCCCTCATCCTCAGCCTATCTGGAGATATTGTAGAAGAAAAACAGGCAATTGACCCTGTATCCTCATTACTCAATGACAAACTTGGTCTCAATACCGGTCCCACAGAAACCCTGTTTCAAGACATCCTCGATGCCATTGCCGAAGCAACCTATGACGAGAAGGTTACCTGCATCCTTCTTGATCTCAGTGAACTTGGTACAGTTGGCTTGAATCAACTGCAGATTATAGGAAAGGCCCTCACCGACTTTAAAACCAGTGGTAAAAAAGTTATCGCAGCAGAGGACTTTTATAAGCAAAAAGCCTATTACCTTGCCAGCTTTGCTGATGAAATCTATCTCAATCCCATGGGCGCTGTTGATCTGCACGGCCTTGGGGCCTACA
The DNA here is from genome assembly GCA_030145625.1 of Desulfocapsa sp. Classification (GTDB taxonomy): domain Bacteria; phylum Desulfobacterota; class Desulfobulbia; order Desulfobulbales; family Desulfocapsaceae; genus Desulfocapsa. The sequence goes on from JAQYVF010000082.1 coordinate 3,767, forward strand.
GACTCTATTTTAAAGATGCCCTCAACAGACTGAAAATCAACTACCACATCTTTCGTGTAGGCACATTCAAATCGGCCATGGAACCTATAATGCGTAACTCCATGTCTGATGAAGCTAAGAGTCAGAACCTGGCATGGCTGACAGCACTCTGGGACACCATCATCATAGACATTACCCGGGAACGGAAACTGAGCAAAGAAAGCCTCAGGGAATACACCGAAAACATCGCCTCTGAACTGGCCATGGTTAACGGAGACACTGCCCTGCTGGCTCTGGAGACAAAACTTGTGGACGGCCTGAAAACACGGGAAGAGCTACGCAACTATCTTGTTGAGCTGACGGGAAAAGACCAGGTCGGAAGCTTCAAAAAGATTCAGTTGAATGATTACCTGAAAACCGTTCCACGCTCTTTTATCGATTCTCCAGGGGCAGATGGTTCCATCGGCATTATCATTGCCCAGGGTACTATTTTAAACGGACAGCAGCCCATTGGGGTTATCGGCGGAGACACTATCGGAGAACTGATCCATAAAGCTGCTCAAGATAGTGACGTCAACGCTCTAGTCCTGCGGATCAACTCGGGTGGAGGTTCTGTTTTTGCCTCCGAGATAATTCGACAGGAAATTCTGGAATACAAGAAAAGTGGAAAGCCCCTGGTTATTTCCATGGGTTCCATGGCCGCATCCGGAGGATACTGGATTGCTGCCGATGCCGATAAAATCTGGGCCTCTCCGGTAACACTTACGGGCTCCATAGGAATCTTTGCAGCCATTCCGACCTTTGAAAGAAGTCTCTCGGAGTTAGGAGTTTACAACGATGGAGTTGGAACCACCAGTCTGGCAGCAGCCCTTGATTTGACCCAACCCTTGTCACCACCACTGAAAGAGTCCATTCAGATCAGTCTTCATCATGGTTATGACCAGTTTCTCGGCATCGTTGCCAAGGGAAGGTCCATGAGTCGGGAAGAGGTCACACAAATTGCCGAAGGACGGGTTTTTGATGGAGCAACCGCACAAAAGCTTGGGCTTGTCGATGAGCTTGGCACTCTGGAAGATGCCATTGACTCTGCTGCTACCCTGGCAGGCCTAACGGATTATTCAGCAAGCTATATTCGTAAACCCCTCACCGTCAAAGATGAAATCCTCCAACTCTTTTCCGGCACATTCAGTAGTTGGCTAAACTCGGCAGCCATTCCTCCATCCCTGCTGACCGCTTTCAGTCGATTAATGGCCCCAATCCGGGAGATCATGTTTTTCAACGATCCAAAGGGATTATATGCACATTCTCTGATACATGAACTTTCCCTTTAGATCGTTCTACGGTATAGTCTCCATCACACTGTTTATGAAAATCAATCCCTACAGAAGTATTCTTCAATAGGGATAATTTATTTCTCACTCAACCCCAAAGACTCCAACTCGAGGTATTATGAAAATTTTCCCACTGCTTATCTCTTGTCTGTTATTCTCCTGTCTGTGGACACTCAACAATGCCGCTGCAGAAATGTTTATCGTCTCTGGAAACCCCAAGGCTCCACCAGTTGTATGGGAACAGTACAACAAACTCACCGGAGTCGGTCCTGATCTTGCCACCTCGATTTTAACCGATATGGGCCTCGATTTTGATATCAAAGTAGAAGGTGACTGGCAGCAAGTACAAGACAAATGCAAAGACAACAAGGTCGACATGCTTGTTTCGGCTTATAAAAATGATACACGGGCCGGATATATGGATTTTTCAATCCCCTATCTTCCCCAACCCACAGTGATAGTAGTTGAACAGGGAAAAAAATTTCCCTTTGGCCGCTGGGAATCTTTAATAGGTAAAAAAGGGGTGAGCAACATAGGAGAGAGCTATGGACAAGAATTTGACACGTTCATCAAGGAAAAACTAGATGTCCGGTTTGTTGCCTTTGAACGGGCAGTCCAACTCCTTAACCTGGGAGAGGCCGACTATCTCATTATTGATCTGTACACAGCCCTCATCTATACCAGACTCCTGCAGGGAGAAGATGCCATCACCATTCTTGATCCGCCGGTCACCACCCAGGCCTTCCATATGACAGTGGCCAAGACCTCTCCCCTGGCCGCACACCTTCCCGCCATCAACAAAAAACTCCACACCTTTGTGGCAGACGGTACCGTAGAAAAACTTTTCTATAAACATTTCGAGAGCTGGAAAACCCTCATCTCCAAACGTTCCGCATATTACATTCAAGATGCCAATATTCGGGGCCAGGAGCACCAGGAATATCTGAAGGATCGTGACATCTACGAAAAAGAAAGGTTAGGCAGCCTCCTTTTTAATGCCCGCGAAGGATTGCCTGCTGCTATAGAATAACCAGAAGCGTTCACCAGCAACTCAGGTAAAACACGCCTTCCACTCATGGACCTTACCAACATTCTCCCTCAGCTCTGGACCGGCTTGGTTTGGCCTCTGGTCCGCCTGATCTGTTTTATTTCCATCGGCCTGCTACTGGCCAATTTCATCGAATCTCTGAACTGGACCAGCAAAATTGCCGCGCTGGCCAGGCCGCTTCTCAGGGTCGGCAACCTCTCCGATACTGCCGGTGCTTCCTTCTCCATGGCCCTTTTTTCAGGTGTTACGGCAAACACCATGCTATCAGAGGCCTATACACAGGGAAAGATGGTGAAAAAAGAGCTTATCCTGGCCAACCTTTTCAACAGTCTGCCCACTTATTTCCTTCACCTTCCCACCGTATTTTTCATCACTGCTCCTCTCATCAAAGGGGCCGCTATAATCTATGTGGGACTGACCTTTGGTGCTGCCATCTTCCGCACCTTTTCCATCATCATCCTCAGCCGTTTTCTCCTGCCTCCCACTAAAAAGGCGGATATAAACATTTCTGCAATAAACAGTAAAAAAACAGGAAAAGGAACCTGGCAGACTGCTCTGAAAAAAAGCTGGAAACGATTTAAAAAGCGGATTCGAAAAATCATCCTCTTCACTGTTCCCATCTACACCCTTGTCTTCTTGATGCAACGAGGTGGCATTTTCACCGTCCTTGAAGAGTTCATGGCAACCTACCTCTCTTTTCTTCCCTGGCTCTCTCCCCAGTCCATGGGGATTATCACCCTTCATATTGCGGCAGAATTCACTGCTGGTCTGGCAGCGGCAGGAGCCATGCTCCAGGAAGGAAGCATGAGTTACAGGGACGTCATCCTGGCTTTACTGGTGGGCAATGTCCTTTCCTCACCGGTACGAGCCATTCGCCACCAATTCCCCTATTACGCAGGTATTTTTCAACCTAAACTTGCAGCAGAGCTGATTCTTTACAATCAGATCTTTCGTATCGGAAGCCTGATTCTCATGGGCTGCATCTATTTTTTTGTGACTATATGAAGACGATGAATCAGAAAAAAAAGACGTTTTATTCTTCTTTATATATCCTGATGTAATCGATGTATGCCCTGGCCGACTCCCCGGTATTATCGGAATCGCTCATAACAGCAATAGAGGCAATGGCTGGAGGATCTTCATCAAAGACAGCTCGATAATCACGAACAATGTCCACCTTGTGTTCTAACCATTCCCCGACATCATCCTTCCCGGAGACCACAGGGATCATCATGGCCAAACTGGAGTATGGGTTCGGGATAAATGGTGCCGATTGTTTATTGTTGGCCCAGATATAATTCAGAGAACTGTGGGGAGGGTATTTACCGTAAAACAAATTGGCCAGTTCATACTTGATTTTTTTGCCAAAAGACGCCTTTTCAGAATCATATTCGAACATCACATAGAGCCGTACGGGATAGTCATCACCATCTTTTCTGCTGCTGTCTCCTTTCTCATATACATTAGTCACCTGCCAGCGCCAGGCAAGAGTTGGAAACGCGTAGACATTAAACCGTTCCTTCAAAAGTATGGCAGAGGCTGAATTACTACTTGTCGCTGACAGGCATGATACACCATTCAGGGTCAGCACACTGTAGGAGGAGTGGTTTTCGATTTTTGGGAAATAAAAGGGTTCCCAGCGCTGGAGGGAGACAAACTGCTCGTCAAGAAATACCTCTTCCGCCTGAATTTCCGCAACCCCTGTACAGAGCAGGACGAACACCATAAAAGACAATTTCACCACGTTTCCATCCATCACAGATAAGCCTTTTCCAGCGACGGCAATCAATAATTCCTTAACGAATAATAAGATTATGGAGTTCGTTATGGTCATCATCACCAATGGGAAATTCATTCTCCAGAATCTCACCGATCATGCCAATGGCCTGACAGAGCGCCTGGCACTGTTTCTTGTCATGAATACCGCATGTAATAACGGAAACCGCATCCTGCCATCGCTCATGTGGAATTCTGTCACTGATCCCACTATCGGCAATAACCCATGCCCTCCGTTCCAGAAGAGAAATAAAAATAAGAATCCCGTTTGCATCCCTCGTCTTGTAAAGGCGCTCAGTAAAAAAAGCAGCAAGAGCTGTTTCCTGCACCTCGGCCTCCATATCTTCGCCAGAGAGCAGGTATCGTTTAATACCAGGAAAAAAACGAATCACAAGCGTAGCCCCCCAGAAAAGAGGGAGCAAGAGGCTCAGAAAAACCCACATATTTGTTGATTCAAGCCAGAACATTCCAGCCACAGGTGCTGTCAGCAACAGGGCTACGGGCATGGAAAAAAGAAAACCGGCCCTGATCTCAGCCAGTGGATAGGAATCGCTCTGAGCAACAATCATGGGCACAATCTCTCCTGAGGTGCGGAGCTCTGTTTTATGTACTGCATCTGTCACAGCCTGTTGCTCTTCCATACTTAAAAAATTCTGAGATACGCTCTTCACTGCTACCACCCCCCTGAAGCACCACCGCCGCCAAAGCCCCCGCCACCACCGGAGAAACCGCCAAAGCCACCTGAGGAGCCACCAAAACCTCCTGAGCCCATATAAAACCCGCCAGTCCTTCCATTACCTTTTCCGCCAGGCAGAGAAAGAGCGGCAGCCACCAGACCACCCACCATTCCTAATGGAATCAAGGCCAACAGCCACAAACCCAACTGAGGCAAAAACATCATTCCCAATAGGGGAGAGGCCAATCCCCCAGCTCCTGCAGCCACAACCCTTTTCTTATGGAATGCATTGCCGATAAAGGTATAGGCAAAAAACAGCATAAGAAAGAGTCCTGCCGGATCCATTTCCACATCCTTGCTGTCTGCTTGAGATGTCGAGGCAGTAAATTCACCCTGTACAGCCTGCATCATGGCCTTAACTCCATCACTTATTCCCTGATCGAATCGTCCCTTTTTGAACATTGGAACAATCACTCCACTGATAATTCTTCCAGAGACAAGATCGGTCAAACTCCCTTCCAATCCGTAGCCGACCTCAATACGAATTTTCCGATCATCTCTGGAAACAAGGAGCAGGGCTCCATTATCAAGATCCTTCTGTCCTATTTTCCATGCTTCAACGACCTTCATGGAAAATTCTTCCAAAACTTCCCCATCAAGAGATGGAATGGTTAACACCACAATCTGGGTTGAATCGCTCGCCTCAAAAGAGGCTAACATTCCATTGAGATCAGCAATAGTCTCTTGGGAGAGCATTGCAGCAGTATCATTCACCCGCCCCTGAAATGGGGGCACAGAAAGAGCAGCCAGTGAAGGAACAAAGCAAGGAAGTCCTGTCAAGAGAGAGAAAACAACTACGAGCTTAAACCAGAAAAAAGTGGACACAGATTTCATCACATTTTTATCTCCGGTGAAAAGAAAATAGTGTGTGAGGAACTGCAGAAGAAAGGAAAAAACTTCGATCTTCTGCAGTTCGTATTAAAAAAGTTATGCCACCTCAAACAGAGGGGCTAAAAACTTACTTTCGGTACCTCTTTTGCTCCCTCTTCCGCCTTAAAATACTCTTTCCGCTCCAGGTGAAGGATAAACTTATTGGTCAGGTTAGCGGGAAAGCGCCGGATAGATCCATTGAATTCAGAAACTGCCGCATTATAACGCTGCCGAGCAACATTAATCCGATTTTCAGTCCCTTCCAGCTGGTTCTGGAGATCAAGGAAATTCTGATTGGCCTTCAGGTCCGGATAGCGCTCAACCACAAGGAGCAATCTGGAAAGGGCAGAAGAAAGACCGCCCTGAGCTTCCTGCAACTGCTGCATAGCTGCAGGGTTACTCAGTTCTGCCGGAGAAAGTTGAACAGAACTCGCCTTGGCCCGGGCTTCGATTACACTCTGCAGAGTTTCCTGCTCATGTTTGGCATAGCCTTTTACAGTCTCCACCAAATTAGGAATGAGATCTGCACGCCGTTGCAGAGTTGACTCAACATCAGCCCATGCCTTAAACACTCCTTCTTCTTTGGTCTGCAGAGTATTATATCCACACCCGGAGAGAGCCATGGAAACAAAACCCACAAGAACCAGTAAGATAATTCGTTTCATATTCACTCCATGTAAAAATTTGCGTTAAGATCCCTTCTTTCAAGACAAGCACACCACATCTCATTTACAGAAAAATCGATACCTTCGACATAAACACGTTCCTTGAACATGGTCAGTCAAAAAACAAAAAAAGAATAGTAAAGAAGGCATTCCCGCAAGATCTGCAAAGATATGGCCTCAAATCAGATCAATTCTTATTTTTGAGAAACTTTATCAACTCCTCTTCAGTGAAGCAGTAACTGTCACGACAAAAATCACAATTAACCTGGGCACCACCTTCTTTTTGCAGCAGATCTTCCAACTCGTCACGACTCAATGTGCACAATGCTGATTCCATCTTTTCTTTGCTGCAACTGCAATTATACGAGAGAGAACGCCTGGCAAGCGTCTTGTGAGGAATATTGGCAAAAAGAGTTTGCATAATCTCTTCCGGGTTATACCCGGCTAAAAGGAGGCTGGTTACCGGAGAAAGATTTTCGATACGCTCTTCGAGTGCATCAATCACTGCTTCGTCTGTGGGCGGCAATGCCTGAACAAGAAATCCACCGGCAGCCTTTACTTTTCCGTCGGCCCCAAACTCTACACCAAGATTGACAGCAGATGGGATCTGCTCAGACTCTGAGAGATAGAGAGCAATATCCTCACCGACATCACCGCTGAGCAGCCGGGTCATCCCCTTATATTTCACGGGGAGTCCAATATCTTTGACAACCGTCAAGAATCCATCATGACCAATGCCTGAAGCCACATCGATATGTCCCTTATACAGAGGAACATCGGCCAGGGGTTCGGCCACATACCCTCTGGCCCAACCGTCATAGCCCGCCACTGCCACCACTTTTTTCAGAGCTCCGTTACCCTCCAGACGCAGTAAAACACTCTGTCCATCCTTCATCAGGGCGGCAAGCAAAACAGCCCCACTCAGGGCACACCCCAAAGCTGCTGCTGCAGTAGGTCCAGCGTTATGGCGGCGACATGCTTCAGCGACAATGCCAGTGGTGTCACAGGCTATTCCAAAAAAATTGCCGCAATCAGAAATGACACGGCAGAGGGTATCCGTTAGAGGAAATTCATTCATGGGCTTTTTCCATCATAAAACTTTCAGTCAACATGGATAAAATCTGAATATCGGGGAAATTTTTCATAACTGTTATCAGTATAATAGCACTTTCCCTTTCAGTCAATTCACCTGTTAAAATAGCTCGTTCCTTTCTTCATGTTCCCCCGCATATTCACTTCGCTTGTTTGACAGAGGATTGACAAAGAGTACTATCTTCGGTAATATCCTTTCATTATTTTTCAGGCACCCGGGCCGATGAGAATCATCAGGAAACAATTACCAAGGCCATCACCACGGGTTTAAAAGGGAACTTCGTGCAATTCGAAGACGGGCCCACCGCTGTAACCGGGGACAATCCCAGCACAAATGCCACTTTTCCCACCGAGGGAAAGGGAAGGCGCTGGGGGAGGACGATCCGGAAGTCAGAAGACCTGCCGGAAAATTTCTACTCCCCATCGTGGACAGTTGGGTAGTACAGATTTGTGGATACCAAGGGAAATCCCGGATCAATTCCAGTAATTGATCCGGGATTTTTTATTCCGGGAGCATGAAACCAATAACACGCTGAAGTGCAGCCGCTCATGACTAGCTCCAGACCCATTCTTCTTATTGTGCTTCTCCTCCTCACCCTCTGCGCAACCATTATCCTTGCCACTGGTATGGGATTCTTACAAATCGCACCTCTGGAAGTCATCAAAATACTCTGGTCACAGGGCAGCAAGCAGACAACAGGCGGGATGGACCCCACATTTCCCTTTGTGGTCATGGAAGTGCGACTGCCCCGTATCCTCACCGCAGCCCTGGTAGGTGGCGGACTGGCAGTGGCCGGGGCTGTATTTCAGGCCATCCTCCTCAATCCCCTGGCCGACCCGTACACCCTTGGTATTTCTTCAGGAGCAGCATTTGGGGCATCTCTGGCTATTGTTTTATCACTCTTTGGCATCTCTGTCCCCAGCGGATTATCCATTCCTGTTTTTGCCTTTTTCGGAGCCATGGCAACACTGATTGGTGTCTTTTCCCTGGCAGCGCCTGACAATCGGCTCTCCTCCAACACCCTTATTCTCTCCGGAGTAATCGTTGCAGCTATCCTTTCGGCAGGCATCGGATTTATCAAGTACCTGGCAGACGAACAGGTGAGCGTCATCATCTTCTGGCTCATGGGCAGCTTTGTCGGCAGAACCTGGTCGGATGTCCTGTCAACCACTGTAGTGGTACTCCCCGGTCTCCTCTTCATTCTCTATTTTGCACGCGATCTCAATATCATGTCCCTTGGTGAACGCACCGCCGACACCCTGGGAGTAGAAACGGCACGGGTCAAAAAGATGCTCCTTGTCTGTGCCTCTCTGATTACCGCAATCTGTGTTTCCGTGTCCGGAATCATCGGCTTTATCGGCCTGATCATCCCCCATCTCCTGCGTCTCATTCTCGGCCCGGACAATCGTATGCTGCTGCCGGCCTGTTTTTTGGGCGGCGCCATCCTTCTGCTCGGGGCGGATACCATTACCAGGGCCTGGCTTCCTTCGGAAATTCCCATCGGGGTTCTCACCTCTCTCATCGGCGGACCATTTTTCTGTTACATCTTCCGCAAAAAACAGCTGGCCCCCTCGTCATGAACCGGAATCATTTACTCTTTCAACTCGCCAACATCTCCTTCAGCTACCGTCAGGACAAGGTGCTGGAAGGAATCGACCTGCAGCTCTGCAGCGGAAAATTCTATGGCCTGTTGGGCGCTAACGGCAGCGGCAAATCAACGCTCATTGAACTGCTCATGGGTGGACACAAACCACTGACCGGTGAAGTCCTCTATAAAAACAAATTAATGGAGAGCTATTCGAGGCAGGAACTGGCCAGACAACTGGCACTGGTTCCCCAGAACTTTTCCATGAGTTTCGAATATCACGTAAGCGATGTAGTTCTCATGGGACGCCATCCTCATATTCCTCGATTCTCCTCGCCAGCAAAGCGCGACATGCTGGCTGTTGAGGAGGCCATGCAGACCATGGACATATGCCATCTCCATTCACGTCCTGTCAGTGCCCTTTCAGGAGGAGAACTGCAGCGTGTAGTCATGGCCAGAGCTCTGGCCCAGGGAACTGAAGTATTGATTCTCGACGAGGCCACATCCAATCTTGACATACAGCACACCATTGCCATCATGCAGGTAATGCGCAGACGGGTCAAAGAAAAAGGGCTGACTGTCATCGCCGCCATTCATGACCTGAATCTGGCCGCAGCCTTTTGCGATGAATGCCTTGTACTGAAAGGGGGACAACTATTCGCGAATGGCCCTGTGGAAGAGCTCTTCACCAGTGACCTCCTCCAAACGGCCTTTGCAGTGGAGGCCACAGTCCATCACCACGGAGATCATGGCCGTCCCCAGATTCAATTCAGGTACCAGTGAAGGAAACAACGATGGCTAAAACACTTTGTAAAAACATCCTGTCCTCTCTGTTTTTCGGACTTCTTCTCAGCACCATTTCCTCCTGCACATTTGTCCATGCAGGAGAGGGACAGCCACCATTCAAACGAATTATCTCCCTCTATCCGGCCCACACTGAAAACCTGGCTTCCCTTGGCCTGGTTCAGGAACTGATTGGAATTGCAACAAGTGATACCTACCCGACTTCAATGCTCACAAAACCGAGGTTCAGCCTCCACGACAACCCGGAAAAGTTCATCGCCGCCCGCCCTGACCTGGTACTCATCCGTCCCATGATCGCCCACGCAGCACCGCAGCTCCTTGAGCAATTAAAAGGGGCTGGAATCACAGTCATCTCCCTGCAACCGCGCACTGTCGATGAGATGTTCGACTATTGGCAGGAGCTAGGCAGAATCTCCGGCAGAGAAGAAGAGGCAAATTTTATGGTTTCTCAATTTGAACAGGAACTTGCCCGTATACGCCAAGTCACTGCATCTTTCCCGGTCTCAATACGCCCCAAGGTCTACTTTCAATCCATCCATGCCAAAATGAAGACCTTTTCTCCTTCCTCCATTGCGATATTTGCACTTATGCAGGCTGGAGGGATTAACATTGCAAGTGATGCCCAAGCCAGACGAGGAACCAATATCGCCGCCTATGGAAAAGAACAGATTCTTGCCCATGCCAGGGAAATTGATATCTTTCTTGCACAAAAAGGGAGAATGAATCGAATCAGCAAAAAAGAAATCGCAGCAGAACCCGGTTTTCAGGCCATCAAAGCAGTGCGTGAAGGAAAAATATTTCTCGTTGATGAGCAACTCGTTTCCCGTCCCACCCCACGCATCCTGCAAGGAATCAAGGAAATACAGAAAATTCTTTATCCGACCCACAAGAACCACGAAGACAAGACCTTAAACCATTAACCCACAACCTTTCCACACATAAAATAGCATGAACGCAACACTTCATATAATCGGCGTAGGCCCTGGAGATCCTGATCTTCTTACAAGAAAAGCTCTCCGTACCTTGGAAGACTGCCCTGTCATTGCCACACCTAAAGGAACGAAAGACGGCTCTTCTACAGCTCTCTCCATCGTAAAGCAGGCCCTTACCCTCAACGGTAAAGAGGTCATCGAACTCTATTTTCCCATGAAAAAAATACACCTGGACACTGCTCCGGCAGAAGAAGTGCAGAAGGCATGGAAAGACGCAGCTGTTCAGATCCTGGATTTTATGGAACAGGGCATTGATGTAGTTTTTCCCACTCTTGGCGATCCAGCTATCTATTCCACTGGTTATTACCTCTATGAGACCATCCTCTCTCTGCAACCGGGCACCAGGGTGAAATTTGTCCCCGGCATCTCAGCCATGTCCTCCTGTTCGGCAGCCACATCTATACCCATCTGCCTTGGCGACGACAAGTTGGCTGTGATCCCGGCTACCTTTTCAGGCGAACAGCTTCGCCAGACCCTTGAGAGCTTTGACACCATTGTCCTGATGAAGGTCCATCGGGTTCTTGATCGAATCATTGGTCTCTTGAGGGAACTTGATCTGTTGGAGAAAGCCGTCCTGGTTGAGAAGGCCGGGATGAAGGAAGAAAATATTTTGACAAATCTGGACAGTATCACTGAACAGGTCCACTACTTTTCAACAATAATCGTCAGGAAAAGATCCGGCTGCAGAGGCTGAAAGCAGGCAGCTCAGGAGGATTAAAAGGACTTACCGGTACCAGAGGAAAAGTGTACCCTTCGCTTCGTACCGGTGAGTCTTTTAGGAAAATCAGTCGGCCCATTTTGCCTTAATCTGCTGGAGTAGATCAAGGGAATCAAAGAAAGTTTTCACTACCGCCGGATCAAGGATCGTTCCGGATGCCTCATGCATAATCTGCAGACACTTTTCTTCAGAAAAAGCTTCCTTATACGGACGTTTGCTGCCAATGGCATCATAGATATCCACGGCAGTCACAATGCGAGCAGCAACGGGGATATCATCTCCCTTCAAGCCCTCCGGATACCCTGACCCGTCCCAATGTTCATGATGAGAATAGGCAATAATCCTTGACATCTGCAAGAGATCCGAGTCAGAAATAATTCCTTCCAGGCTCCCGCTCATATCACCGGTAAAGCCCTCCACATCCTCAATACTAAGCGGAGTAAGCAGATCCCGACCGAATAAACAGTGTTTCTGCATCTCCTTCCACTCTTCCGGAGAAAGTTTTCCCGGTTTCAACAAAATACTATCACTAATTCCAATCTTCCCCACATCATGAAGAGCACTGCCCAAGGCCATGACATCGGCATCCTCTTCACTGAAGCCCATACAATTTGCCAGAATCTTGGTGTAGCAACTCACCCGAATGACATGACGACCGGTGGCCTTATCCCGAAATTCCGATGCCTTACCCAGGCGCAAGATAACCTGCATCCTGGTATCACGTAAAAGTTGATTGGATCGTTCCAAGGCCTGAGCCCGCAGTCGGACCTTTTCCTCCAGTTTTTTGCGATAGTTCCGGTTTTCCACGATGAGCCTGGCCTTTTCCAGGGCCTGCTCCACGGCATATCGCAGGGCATTGAAGTCAGCAATGGGCTTGAGCAGATAACTCCAGGCCCCTCGTTTCATGGCCTCCACTGCATCACCAATAAACCCTGTTCCGGAAATTACAATGATGGGGAGATCAGGATATTTTTCATTGACTTCCTGCAAGACATCAAGCCCGTCAATCTCAGGCATTCTCAGGTCAAGCAACACCAAGTCAGGCAGACTCTTGCGGATCATACCAAGACCAACACGCCCATTTTCTGCCTCCTGCACCTGGTAGCCACAATCTTCCAGATAGAAGCGAAATGACTGTCGGATCAAGCTCTCGTCATCAATGGTCAAAATTGCTGCTGATTTTTGATTCATGAAAAAATATCGTTTAGCAGGAGAAATAAGGTCGATGGCATCGTAGACAGAAAAGCGCAGATTTTGAAAAACGCCATCTGCTCATGAGTTTTTAAGACTTTATCAAGGTTAACATACTTAACAGCTTAACTATTGTGAGTGACTCATTAAAAAAAGTCAAGATTTGTTCGAAAAAGGCCTCATATTACAAAAGGGAATTTGACAAACGTTTTTCTTCCTCACTATACTAAAGGAACAATTGTTTCTCACCCTTAGCACCATCTTCTAATCAGGCAAACGGATATTAGTCATGCGTAACTCACCTGTTTCTTCAAACAGCAAGAACCTGTTTCCTGTTCTCCCGCTGTTGGGCTTGCTCCTCTTCAGTTTTTTTTCCGGACCCATCAACACGGCCGCTGCCCAAGAGTCAAGAATCCCTGCCGAACTGCAGCAATGGATCCCCTGGGTCCTGTACGAACAAGAAGAAAAAATGTGTACCTTGGAAACAACGGAGGTTACAAGGCGATACTGCACCTGGCCATCTCAGCTTGACCTTGACGTTCGCAAGAATGGTGCTGAGTTCAAGCAAGAATGGTTTATCGAAACCCGGAGCCTTGTGCCTCTTCCCGGAAAGCCCCCCTTCTGGCCTCAAAAGGTTCAGGCCAACGGCAAGGATATTCTGGTTATTGAACATCAAGGGCATCCTGCAGTCTGGCTTGATCCCGGTAAACAACGCCTGACAGGTAAATTTTCCTGGAAAGAACTCCCCGAACACCTCTTTATTCCTCCAGAGACAGGACTGGTAAGCCTTACGCTCCAGGGAAAAAAAATAAGAGACCTGCAACTCGACAAAACAGGCAGGCTCTGGTTCAAACACGAAAAAAAAGATACAAAGGACTCAGAGGAAAGCCTGGTTATTCAGGTCTTTCGTAAAATCGATGATGGAGTCCCCATGCGGCAGCAGTTACGTATCCTCCTTGTCGTTTCCGGTACTCCCCGCGAAATCACTCTTGGCCTGTTAACCGGAGAAGATTTTGTCCCCCTGCAAATCAACTCTCCTCTTCCAGTGCGCCTGGACAATAGTGGCAGGCTGCAGCTCCAGGTACGCCCGGGTCAGTGGCAGATCAACTTAAGCTTGCGTAACACTGCCCCCCTCTCCCCAAAACGCCTAACCCTTGGCACCATCAAAGGCCCCTGGCCGCGTGATGAAATATGGGTCTTTGCCGCAGAACCGAAATTACGCCAGGTTGAGATCGAAGGCCTTTCTCCCATAGAACCCTCTCGCACCTCCCTCCCCCAAGAGTGGAAGAACTTTCCAGCCTACCTGATCAAAACGGGTGAGGAGATGGTCCTGATTGAAAAAAACCGGGGAAACTCCACTCCTGTCCCTAACCGTTTACAACTTCGTCGTAAATTCTGGCTGGATGAAAAAGGAACCGGGCTCACCATACTTGATAAAATTACCGGAACCATGACCAGAGGTTGGCGTCTCAATGTAGATACAACACAAAATCTCGGTAAGGTAGAAATAGCAGGAACCAACAGACTTATCACCAGGCTTGCCGGTTCACAAGAAATCGGAGTTGAAGTACGCCAGGGTGCACTTTCCTTGAGTGCCGAATCCCGACTTGAAAAACCCGTTACTAACGGGCAAGTCACTTTCCCGGCACTGGGCTGGAATCACACCTTTCAAAAACTCTCCGGCGAATTGAACCTTCCTCCCGGCTGGAAACTGCTCACAGCCTCAGGCATTGACCGGGTTCCCACCTGGCTGAACCGATGGACCCTGCTCGACATTTTTCTCGTTTTAATCATTGGCCTGGCCACTACCAAAATCCTTAGCTGGGGCTGGGGAACTGTTGCCTTCTTCACCTTGACACTCACCTATCACCAGCCCGGCGCACCGCTTTTTCTCTGGTTACCTCTCCTCGGTCTGCTCGCTCTGCAGAAACTTATCACGAATCAAAATGGTGAGCGAATCTGTCGAATCAGCGGTCTGATCTTTCTTGTCGCCATTATCGTGAGCTCTATTCCCTACATGGTCAATGAAATTCGTACCGGACTCTACCCCCAGTTAGAATACGGCCGCTACCACAGAATAGCTCAAGAGTATCGGATGAATGCAGCATCCCCTCAAGAAGACACCCTCCTCATGGAGAGCAAAACAACAGAGCAATCTACTGCTGTCATGCGTAAAACTCAAATACAACCTGCCGCAAAAGGACTTTACAGTTCACGACCATTTCAGAAGCCATCCCAAAGTATACAGGTTGACCCACAAGCTCTGATCCAGACAGGTCCAGGCCTGCCGGATTGGAACTGGCAAAAACTCAACCTGACCTGGAACGGTCCGGTCAGACCCGACCAGGAAATCACCTTCATTTTGCTCTCCCCCATGATCAACACAGTCCTTTCCTTTGTCAGAGTACTCCTCCTCGCCCTGCTCATCACCGGGTTTCTACGTCAATGCCTTATTAACGGAAAAGGAAAATGGAAAGCAGCA